>JBLGCB010000366.1:0-7024 GCA_047617105.1 Phenylobacterium sp.
CGCGAAAAATCCCATTGACGGCATCAGACAAGATATCTCAAACGTTTGCAAACAAAGAGCGGTTGAAGCACAGGGTATCTACAGTTTAACCGTACCAACCGGCGGCGGTAAAACCTACGCCAGCTTGCGTTATGCCGTGCACCATGCCAAACAACATCAGCTTGACCGCATCATTTATATTATTCCTTATACCTCAATTATTGATCAAAACGCCGCCGCCATTCGCAAAGTACTAGAACACCAAGGTGATGAAACCCCATGGGTGCTTGAACAACATTCAAATTTGGAGCCAGAAAAACAAACTTGGCGCAGTAAGCTGGTGAGCGAAAACTGGGATTCGCCAGTGGTATTGACCACCATGGTGCAATTCTTAGAAACTCTGTTTAGTGGCGGCACCCGAGGTGTCCGCAAACTTCATCAGCTGGCCAATAGTGTGATTGTGTTTGATGAGATTCAGACCTTACCCATCAACTGCACCCATTTATTTTGTAATTCAATTAACTTTTTAACCGCCCATTGCAAAACCACCGCAGTATTATGTACCGCGACTCAGCCCTTGTTAAATCAGTTGAAACAGCCCGATAAAGGTCAGTTACATTTGCGCGCCGACAATGAATTGATGCCCAATGTCAGGCAGTTGTTTGATGATTTAAAGCGGGTCGATATTGTTGATAAGACCACGGATGGTGGCTGGTCATTAGAAGATATTGGCCGTTTTGCGGTGAACGAACTGATGATGAAAGACAGTTGTTTGGTGATTGTAAACACCAAGAATTGGGCGCAGGCGCTTTATCAAAATTGCGTAGAAACCGCTGGTGTTGACGAAAAGTGGGTATTTCACCTGAGCACTTCACAATGCCCGGCGCACCGGATGCAGCTGTTAGAAGATATTCGTGACAGATTGGATAATGGTTTGCCAATTTTATGCATTAGTACTCAATTGATAGAAGCTGGGGTTGATGTTGATTTTAACTCGGTGATCCGCTTTAGGGCGGGTATGGATTCGATTGCTCAGGCCGCCGGGCGCTGTAATCGCAATGGTAATGGTGCGACTGCTGAGGTTTATGTGATAAACCCTGATGTCGAAAAAATTGATGTGCTGGTGGATATTACCGAGGGCATCACCCAAACCAAGCGTATTTTTAACCAGTTTAAAGATACCGACCTGTTGGCGCCTGAGGTGATGGAGCAATATTTTGATTATTACTTCTTTAATCGTGCAGATGATATGAGTTATACGCTCACCAGCAAACAAGCTGAACGAGATGATAATTTATTGAACCTGTTGAGCTTAAACCCGTTACATCCGACCACTGCCACACCATTGCCGTTAAAACAATCCTTTATGACAGCGGGTAAGGCGTTTAAAGCCATTGATGCGCCGACGCAATCGATATTGGTGCAGTATGGAGAAGGGGCTGATTTGGTCGCGCAGTTATGTGCAGTCAGTAAACAATTCGATGCGCAGGAATATTATGACTTATTAAAACAATTGCAAAAATACAGCGTCAACGTGTTTCCCAATGTATGGCGAAAGCTTCAAGAACAGGCGGCGGTAATTGAAATCGGCGAAGGTGAGGGGGTTTATTATCTCAAAGAAAACCATTACAGCGATGCTTTTGGTTTGTCGACAGAGGCGGTTGGGTCAATGAGTTTTCAGTGTTGTTGAACGAAGAAAAAGCGGCACATTCAGTGCCGCTTTACCGTTTACTAGTTGATAAACATCATCACTAATATTTCAATCCACGCCATTGCTGACGACAGAAGATATCATACAAGGTTGAGAAGGTTTATGCCAGTTGAAGTAAACGGCTGGATTCTCAAACATCATCTCTAATGAAGAAAGATCTTGCATGTGAATTTTTTTTGAGCCAAACTGTAGCTACTGAATTTGAAACACAGGTTGGATTATATGAAATGGGTACCGGAAACTATAGAACTCTTGGGAAATTTGCCTGATGGCAGGTTTTATACACTGATTACTGTTGTGTTGGTTGTTGCAGCTGTATTTGCTATTAAGTATTTAAAACATAAAAAAGGACAAAAATGAAAAATACAATATCTTTTAGGCTTTGGGGCAGGCACGCGCTGTTTACAGATCCTATAACCAAAGTCGGCGGTGAAAAGTGCTCCTATCACTTGCCGACGTATGAAGCGATTAAAGGAGTGCTTAAGTCAATTTACTGGAAACCCACCATCACTTGGTATGTCGACAGAGTACGGGTGATTAACCCACTACGCACCCAAACCAAAGGCACTAAACCGCTGAACTGGGGTGGTGGCAATAGTTTGGCGATTTATACATTTTTGCATGAGGTTGAATATCAGGTTGAAGCGCATTTTGAGTGGAATGAAAACCGCCCTGAATTAGCCAAAGACAGGATAGACGGCAAGCACTTTAGTATCGCCAAACGAATGCTCGAAAAAGGAGGGCGACAAGATATTTTTTTGGGCACCCGAGACTGCCAAGCTTATGTCGAACCGTGTGAATTTGGTAGTGGTGACGGCGCTTATGACAGCATCGATGAGTTGGGTTTTGGTCTGATGTTTCATGGCTTTGATTACCCCGATGAAGTGGGTAAAACCGATGACAATGGTAAACCCGATGAAAATGGTGCCCATCGTTTGTATAGCCGCTTTTGGCACGCCACCATGCGTAAAGGCATTATTGAATACCCTCACCCTAATCAATGCACTATTAAACACTTTGTTAGAAAAATGGAACCTAAGGTGTTCGATATGGATGTGAACCTGCAAAGTGTCACTGAGTTGGAGGGTTTGATATGAGCTGGATGGCAAAGCTGTATGAAACTTACGAGAGTAATGTCGACAGAAAAGAGCTGGCCGAAGGCGAGCAGTTAATGCCCATCAGCCATACACTGCAAAATGCCCATATTAATATTGTGATCAGTGGTGAAGGGAAATTCTTAGAGGCAATAGTGCTCGAAAAAACTCAGGTTGTGTTACCCGCCACCGAAAAATCAGCAGGCAGAAGCAGCGGTGAAGCACCACACCCATTGGCAGATAAGATTCAATATGTGGCGGGCGACTACGCCAATTTTGGTGGCTTGAAAAAAGCTTATTATCCAGGATATGAGGCGTTATTAACTCGGTGGTGCGAATCCGAATTTGCCCATCCAGCTGCTCAATCGGTGCTGAAATACGTTGCAAAACGCAGTGTTGTATCTGACCTTGTTAACTGTGGCATTCTTCATGCCGATGACGGCATATTGCTGACCAAATGGGAAAAAGAACAAGAGCAACCCGCCATATTTAAGGCATTGCCCAAAGAAAAAGGCATGTTAGACCAAGGTTCGGCATTGGTTTGCTGGAGTGTTGAAGTGCCCGGTAACCCACAAGCCAAAACTTGGCAAGACCCTGAGTTACAACAGTCATGGGTCGATTTTGATAGCACCAATGGTGGCCAAATCGGCCTTTGTTTTGTAAAAGGCGAGACTGCTGTTTTGGCATCAAACCATCCTGCCAAAATTCGTCATACTGGCGATAAAGCCAAACTTATTTCATCTAACGATACTAGTGGATTTACCTTTAGAGGTCGTTTTACTAAAGGCGAACAAGCCAGTCGTGTGAGCTTTGATGTCACCCAAAAAGCCCATAACGCCTTGCGCTGGTTAATCAGCCGTAAAGATCAGTCTTTTCGCAATGGCGATCAGGTGTATGTGAGCTGGGCGGTATCTGGTAAAGCAATACCCAATCCAACCATGGATATATTTGACATGTTCAGGGCTGATTTTAAAGAAGCAGCGGCAGATCACAGTACTGATGTTGGCCAGTCGTTTGCCAAAAAAGTGAAATCCTTGATGTCGGGTTACTTGGGGGCGGGCAAGTTGCAAGCCAATGAAAGTATCGCCGTGATGGGGTTAGATTCAGCAACGCCAGGTCGCATGGGGGTGATTTATTATCGCCAAACGTTTGCCCAAGACTTTCTCGATACCCTTGAACAATGGCATTGTGATTTTGCTTGGCCACAACGGCAAAAAATAACCGTGGATGATGGCGCTAAAAAGCCCAAAGATAAGGTGGTTTGGCCGATATGCGCCCCGGCACCTTATAAGATTTGGTCGGCTGTTTATGGCGATGTGCTTAAAAGCAGCGAAACGCTGAAGAAAAATCTAATGGAACGGATGATGCCTTGTATTGTTGAAGGCAAACAGTTACCCATTGATATTGTTAATAATAGTATTAAACGCGCCACCAACCGAGTGGCTTATAAATCTGATGAAACTTGGGCTTGGGAGCAAAACCTAGGTATTGCCTGCGCCTTATACAAAGGTTTTTGCAAGCGCACCACAAACCCTAAACACCACAAGGAATATGCAATGGCTTTAGAACAAGATAATCAATCGCGCGACTATTTATATGGTCGATTATTGGCGGTGGCCGAAAAAATTGAATCATTGGCATTGAGCTTTGCTGGTGAAAAGCGGCTGACCACAGCAGAGCGTTATATGCAGCGTTTTGCTGATCGTCCGGCAACTACCTGGCCTAATATCGAACATGCTTTGGGGCCTTACCAACAGCGTTTAAAAGGTAAAGTGCCACCTTTGGAAGCGGCCTATAAACGATTGTTGGATGATATTAACCACCTTTTTCAATCTGGAGATTTTATTCTCGATGCCAAATTGTCTGGTGAATATTTGTTGGGTTATCACTGCCAACGCAGATGGTTGACCGACCATAAGTTAGTCAATAGCAAATGGGTTTCAAAAACCGAAATCACAGCCGCCGACATTGATTTAACCGATGCATCAGAATTGACCGAATTAACAGAATAAATATAAAGGACACAACCATGAGCTTACAAAACAAAATCGATTTCGCCATTATTTTCTCGGTGCTTAATGCCAACCCAAATGGCGACCCACTAAATGGCAATCGCCCTCGAACAGATTACGACGGTTATGGTGAGATCACCGACGTTTGTTTAAAACGCAAAATACGTGATCGGTTACAAAGCCAGGGTGAAAGTATTTTTGTCCAGTCTGATGAAAAGAAAACCGATGGAATGCCAAGTTTGCGTGAGCGGGCGGTTTCAAAAGACGTTGGCCTTGGTGCCGACGTATTTAATGCCAAAAAGACCAGCCCGGATGCAGCCGCCAAAATGGCCTGTGAAAAATGGTTAGATGTGCGTACTTTTGGTCAACTGTTTGCGTTTAAAGGTGAAGGTAAAGATGGCGTTTCAATTCCCATTCGTGGACCTGTCAGCATTCACAGCGCCTTTAGCGTTGAGCCTATCAGCATTACCAGCACGCAGATCACCAAAAGTGTTAGCGGGGAAGGGGATGGCACTAAAAAGGGCTCGGATACCATGGGCATGAAACATCGGGTTGATAAAGCGACTTACGTTGTTTTTGGTGCAATGTCGCCACAGTTAGCCGAAAAAACAGGTTTTAACAATGAAGATGCCGACAAGATAAAAGCCGTATTGCCGATGCTTTTTGAAGGCGATGCTTCGTCGGCTCGCCCCGAAGGTTCGATGGCCGTTCAGCAAGTGATTTGGTGGCAGCATAACTCTAAATCTGGTCAATACTCATCAGCTAAGGTACATCAAACATTACGAGCGCGTATTGAGCAAAATCAGCCATTGGATATTGCCGCTTTAAATGACTATGTAAAACCTGCTTTGGCTGGATTAGAGCCAGAGATTATTGATGGATTCTAATCAGGCAGACCAGCGTCTAATCCCCCTGTCTGCCCTGCAACATTATGCTTTTTGCCCGCGCCAATGTGCGCTGATTCACAACGAACAAGTGTGGGCAGAAAACTACCTCACGGCCCATGGTCAATTGTTGCATCAACGGGTAGACAGCGGGGAGCCAGAAACCCGCAAAGGGATTCGCTTTGAGCGTACGGTGCAGGTGAGTGCGCCGCTGTTAGGGATTACGGGTAAGCTGGATTTGGTTGAGTTGGAAGTATCGACTGGCATATTGACGCCAGTCGAATATAAGCGCGGTAAGCCGAAAAAAGATGACTGTGACGAAATTCAGCTTTGTGCTCAGGCGCTTTGTCTTGAGGAGATGATGGGCAAACCGGTCGAATATGGCGCGTTATGGTACTGGCAAACCCGGCATCGACAAACCATTGCCATTAATGAGGCACTGCGGCAACGCACCAAAGCCGTGATTGTGCAGGTTGCGCAGTTGTTTGCGTCGAATCAAACCCCCAAGGCAAAATATGGCAAACACTGCAAGGCGTGTTCTTTGCTAGATTTGTGTAATCCCAAACTCATAAATCAGGATAAAAGTGCGGCTTATGCCGCTACGCTTTTTAATACCGACGACTTTGATGAAACAGGAAATTAATGAAAAAACTGCAAAATAGCCTCTATATTACCCGAGAAGGCGCGTATTTGCATAAACAGCGCGAAACCTTGGTGATTGAGGTCAACAAAGTAAAAGTGATGCAGGTGCCAGTGCATTCAATTAGCGGTATTTTTTGTTTTGGCAATATTATGGTTTCGCCACAATTACTAGGATTTTGCGGCGAACGTGGGGTTAACTTAGCCTTTTTTAACCCTTATGGACGTTATATTGCCAGAGTGCAAGGTAGGCAAACGGGCAATGTGTTGTTACGTCGAGAGCAATATCGTTTGGCCGATGAAAAGGCGGCACAAATCGCCAAAAACATCATTGCTGCTAAGGTACAGTCATCTAAAGTTATTTTGCAAAGGCATGTGCGTAATCATGGTGCTAACCCAGATATTTCGGCGGCGGTCACTGCACTTAAGCATACCCTCGACCAGCTTAAATTGCAGACTGATCTTGAAAAAATTAGAGGTTATGAAGGCGAAGCTGCGAGTCGCTATTTTGCCATTTTTGACCAGCTTATTAGTGATAAAGCTGGCGAGAAAATGCGCTTTAATGGTCGTACTCGTCGACCACCAAAAGATCCCATTAATGCGATGTTGTCGTTTTTGTATAGTATATATGCGCAAGATGTCAGTGGCGCTTTACAAGGGGTAGGGCTTGATCCACAAGTGGGTTTTTTGCATCAAGAAAGGCCG
>JBLGCB010000367.1:0-7022 GCA_047617105.1 Phenylobacterium sp.
AGTCATTCAAGCGAGCCTGAATTGACTCGCCCGATGGACTTTGCCCTGTCAAATAAATCTGCTGGCCACGACGCTGTTGTGGCGACATTTCGCTGGCGCTGACACCTGCACTGGCACTGGCACTGGCAACACCAATCATAACCAACCAGCAAAATACAATACTCAGATAACGCATATAAAGGTTATTTAACCGCCGCAGTAATAGGGAGTTTATCTTCTATCACACTGGTGATCAGTTCATCTAGTTCATCGGGTTCGGCCAGCAAGAAGGCTTTTTTCCATAACCCGGTGGCTTCTTTACCAACAATGATGGTGTTTTTATGGGCTTCGATATCAACCACATAATGACCGAGTTTTTTCAGCGCAAAATCAACATTGGCTTTATCGCCAGAAATTAACTGCCAGCCGGGGCCAACTTTAAGTTCGTCGGCATACGCTTTGAGCTTAAGCGGTGTATCGGTCTCGGGATCTAGTGATATCGACAAAATGTGTAACTGCTTACCCATCTGCTCAGAGAAGCGCTCTTGAATGCCCGCCATTAAACGCATGGCCACCGGACAGCTGCTTTTACACGTAGAGAAAAACGAATGAATGATCACCACCTTGTCTTGCAGTAAGTCTTCATACAAGCGCAACGGTTTACCATATTGGTCAACCAAGGCGACATCGGTAAAATACTGTTTGGCGGGTTTGTCTGCCGAACCTTTTCTTTGACTTTGAGGCTTATTGTCAGGTTTAGTTGCAGGCTTGGCGGGCTTAGCTGTAGCTTGCTGATGATCATCATGACTGCCGCTGTGGGCCAAAACACCCGTGCTTAGGCTGAGTCCAATCATACTGGCCAAAAACACTTTGCCTGTATGTTGCATTAAACGATTGATTTTCATTATTAGTGCTCCTTTATTGTTTTATCGGCTGCGGCTAGGGTTTGATTGCTGGTCATCAAATCATCCAACAATCCGGCAATTTGTTTCGCAGGACCTAAGCCAGATAACCGAGTCCACTGGCCTAACTTAGCGCTACCAACCAGGGTGATAGGCGTATGTTCTTTTGGGTCGGCAGCAAACAGCCCAGTGGCTTTTAATATTCTTTCGATGTTTTTTTGCGACCCTGTTAGTAAGGTCCAACCCGGTCCGCCGCTAAAGTTGCTTTTCCAACTACGCAGGGATTGTGGGGTATCATTGAGCGGGTCAATGCTAATAGACACTAGCTGAATCTGCTCAGCGATTTTTTCGCTACCAAAGCGTTTTTTCAACACTTTTTGCAATTGCGCAAACTGCACCCCCATCACCGGACAAACCGTGGTACAGGTCGTATAAATGGTGTTGATGACAACAATTTTATCTTTGACCAAATCTTCCATCACCGCCACTTCTTGGCCATATTCATTGAGCAATAACACATTGGGAATGGTCAACGCTTGCTCTTTGTAAGTTTGCGACTCCTGTCCGGCAGACTTCAGCATCGCCTGATGCTTTGAATGATCCATAGTTGAGTGATCCATTCCAGCATGGCCCGCATGTTTATCGTCTGCATAACTCAGACTTGGTAACATCGCAAGCGTAGCCGTTGCAATAAAAAGAGACATCATGTTCATTATTTGGATTCCCTGTTTAGGTGTAAAAGATGATCAACTTAATCAGTTTGCTTATAATCGTAGACCATGTGCCCGTTTATGCCCAAACCTTTTGTCCATTTTTTTGCCGTAGCCAATTTTATCGCCCGCTGAGGACTTTCTTCTTATGCCAATATGGTCTAAGCTTGGTGGTGTTCCTGATTCACCCATCTACACAGGCTGACAGATAATAGACGTAACTGTTCAGCGTGATTAGATTTCGCTTCAGAACAAGGCATTTTCGCACGGAAAATAGGCGCATATAGGTCATATGTAACTGTTTGAGTACGAAAATAACGCCGTTATGGCGCGAAAGATGAGTGCGCTGAATAGTTACTAATAGACAACAATAATATGAAACCATTTCCCGACAGTGCCATTCTCTTGGTGGCAAAAAAAACCGCTGATCAGCTACTTAAAGCAGCCGAACAGTTGACTGAATATGCCAATTCAGATTTTTACGATCCCGCCATTCAGTTGCATGTTCACGATCATATCCGTGGCCGCTGTGGCCAAGCGTTTGATGATTTGCTGCACCAAGTCAAAACGATATTACAACAACCGCCTTACAGTGTGCTGATCCAGGGTTTAACCTTTGACCAGCATTACCGAGTTTTTGTCGCCTTAAACCGAGCATTGGGTTTACTGGTGGCCCGGCCTTTTGATGCCAAAAGCCCCAGGGCCCAATTGATTCATCATGTAGAACCCAAAACAGATATGAACAACCGGGGTAAAGGCGCGTCGCACGCGCAATCTATCCCCGACTTAGATCCGCCGAAAAAAGTCGATAGAAAACTCAGTGAAAAACTTCATATTGACGGTGCCGACCAGCCAGATTTGATCCGTTATGTATCCATGCAATGCGTGCGCGCCGATCCCACTGGCGAAGGCCGCTCTCGCTTGCTCGACAGCAATAGCTTTCGTGCCATTCTCGCCAATGCCAACGCTAATACCAACGAAAGCGGCAGCGACCTGATCAAGCTGTTAGAACAAAACCCGGTGCCTTGGAAGGTATCCGATTACTTTGGCGATGGGGTTTATTGGCGGGAGATATTAAAGCAAGATTTGGTGTTTTGGCGTCATTATTCAATTGAACAGGCGCTGGCACAACCCGATGTGACCGTCACTGATGACATACGCCAGGCATTGGCGCAGGTCGATGAGTTGGTCAACCACAATGAACAAGAGGTATTTGACTTTTTACTCGCCCCAGGCGACTTGTTGATTGTTGATAATCACCGCTGTCTTCATTCACGGTCGGCCATCAACAATCCCAATACACCCCGTTTAATGTTACGTAGCTGGATTGAATAAATGCGAATTTTACTACACGCTCATCATGTCTACCCGGCGAATCTCGGCGGCCCCGGCGGCGGCAGAGTCTTTGACTGGCTGGCCGCAGGACTGGCAGAACTGGGTCATGAAGTGATTTATTATCTTGAACAAGACCCGATAGCCCCGATGCCAGCAGGCGTGACCCACACCAAACAGCCCTGCTGGGATGCGGATATTTATCATATTCGCAGCGATTCAACCTTTGCCAACGAACTCATTCGTCGCCAGTTACCCTGGGTCGCCACCTGCCATACCGACCCTGCCGTATGGCAACGACCACGTAACGTTGCCCGTGATAACTGGATTTTTGTCTCGCAGAATTTGGCCAAAACCCTCAATAGTCAACGTTATGTTTCCAACGGCATTGACCCCGCAGAACTGAACTACAGCGACGACAAAGAAGACTACTTATTGTTTGCCGCCACCTTACGTTTGGCCGACAGGAAAGGGCTGGCAGAAGCCATTGATATCGCCCGTGCGTGTGGCAAACAACTGTATGTTGCCGGTTCTGATGCCGATCCTCAATTGGTCGAACGGGTCAAACAACAAACCGAACAAGCCGGCATGAGATATCTTGGCGAGATTTCTGGCGAGTATAAAGCGCAAATATTTGCCAAGGCCAGCGCGTTTTTGTTTCCCACCCAAATCAATGAAGCGTTTGGCTTGGTGATGGCTGAGGCCATGATGTCGGGCACGCCAGTGATTTGCTCCAGCCAAGGGGCTTGTCGTGAGGTGGTCAGCGCAGAGGTCGGTTTTATCTGCGACAGCCAGCAAGATTATTTACAAGCCATCACTCGTTTGGATGAAATCTCACCGCAGGACTGCCGCAAACGGGCCATGAGTCGCTTTCATTATTTACAGATGGCCAAAGATTATGTGCAACAGTACCAGCAAGAAATAAACCAACAAGAATTGAATAAGGAACACTGATGTCTGCAATCCCCGCGAACGATCTTAACGATAACCATCCTGATAAACACAGCCTCAACCAGTGCCCCGCCTTTTGCGGCCAATTACAACATCCTGGTCTGGCGGTCGATTTTGACTTATATGTCGATTTCTCTAACCGTGAAACCACCGCCGATCAGGCCCGGATTGAATTGGAACTGGAAAAAATGGTCCAGCCACAAAACCGGGTATTACATGTCGGCATTGGCAATTCACAATTGGCGGAAAAGTTTGCCCAACTGGGGGTATTAGTCGATGGCATCACCGTCAGCGAGACTGAAAAAACCCTTGGCGAAGGCAAAAACATCCCAGACTATCAAATCTTTTTAAGCAACAAATACCACCATTCGTTTAGCCAACATTTTGCCGCTGAGCGTTTTGATTATATTGTTGATAATAACCTCGCCTCTTTTACCTGCTGCCAATATCATTTTTACCAAATGCTGGAGAATTATATCGCTTGTCTTAAAGTCGGCGGTAAAATCCTTACCGACCAAAGAGGCATGGACTGGGCGCTGGCCGATCCAGGTTTTATTATGGGGTTTGAACAATTATCCGCAGCGGTAGCAACCCTGCCGGTGAGTGTCACTCGGTTGACCGATATGGTTTATGCAATTGAGTTACTGGGGGCACCAGCCGTTGAAGAAAAGCCGCGTTTTTCGGTGTATGCCAAGCGGGTGAATGACGATGGTGAGAGTTATATTGAATCCTTTTCTCCTCAATAATAATAAAATCCCCCGACCTCGCTTAGGCTCGGTGCGGGGGCTTTTATGCGTTTTTTTGGGGATAGAAAATGCTTATTACATTTGGGGACATGAGATACAGCACAAACCATACGCTTGGCTTTGCCTGCTATCCGACATAGAATAGCCGCGATAAACTTAAGGACTCTATTGCTATGACTATCGAACAAACTTTGTTGCAACGTTGCGACGCCAAATGCGAACTGTGTACAGCACCAGACAACCTCAGCGTGTACGAAGTACCACCAGTCACCGACCCGGATTCAGACAAAGCAGTGATGCTGTGTGCCAGCTGCAAAGGCCAAATCGAAGACCCGGCAATTGTCGATATGAACCACTGGCGTTGTTTAAATGACAGCATGTGGAGTCAAACTCCGGCCGTTCAGGTGATGGCATGGCGAATGCTCAATCGCTTAAAAGCCGAAGGCTGGGCGCAAGACCTGTTGGATATGTTGTATATGGAAGACGATGTCCGCCAATGGGCCGAAGCAGACGCCGGTGAAGACGATGACAATGGGCCGACGCTTGATAGCAATGGTGCGGCTTTGCAGGCAGGCGATAATGTCACGCTGATCAAAGATTTAGAGGTTAAAGGCGCGGGTTTTACCGCCAAACGCGGCACCATGGTAAGAAATATTTCACTGACGGATAACCCTTTGCATATTGAAGGTCGGGTCAATGGCACGAGAATAGTGTTGGTGGCGGCTTATCTCAAAAAATCTTAAAAAAATAAATCGCGCCCCTGCTTTGCTTCGCGACGCCGGGACGCGCTTTATTAAGGTTGGCCTGCGGCCTTGTTTTATTGAATTAGTTATTGGTTGGGGGTTAGTATTGATTTGGCTCTGAGGTAAAATTCGTCTTCGCTAATAATTTCAGTGCAAAAGAATGAATGACTTTGTTCGGGTTTCATCAAATCTTCAAACACTGCGACAAATTCTTCTAAATCGAATTTGCAACTTTCCATCTGCCTTTTATCATTAGCTGCTTCATATTCCTCTATTTTGACACCAAGCTTTACACTTCTTTTTTCGATATCACTTAACAGATCACGCCTCAAATCTAACAGTCTGTCTGAATTCAATCTGATTTCTCTGATTGTCGCCCGTGCTTTTGCATTGTTGCTCAACGGTTTCAGCTTCAAAATCCCCCAACTTAACAGCATTTGAGGATCATCCTCATAGGGATTAATAATTGCCGTAACCTTCGTATCTAAATCACTTTTTGCTTGGTTGCATTTGCCGCAAGCAGGCAGAAAATTCTCCCAACTAAAACAGCTTTTGGGATATCTCGACTTAGGATAAAAATGCTCTACTTGTACAGCGCTACCACCGTCTGCGGGTTTTGATTCACAAAAAGCACATTTGTAAAAAGCAGCAGCAAATAACGGCTCTCTGATTTTGTCATGAAGATAATAACTGACCAGTCTTGTTTTTTCTGGCTGCGGGATAGCCTGATAGCTACCATGGGCTTCTACCGCTTGTAATAATGAAGTGGTCCAGCCAGCCCTTTTTTCGGCTAAGTATTCAGGTTCATCTGGCCTGGTTAACTTAATCATTAACAGCCATCCTTTTTTGCATTTTTTCTATCCGCCTTTTCAATGCTTTAGGCGTGAAATCTTCGGGGTGAGCTTTAGAAGCTAATTCGTCGAGCACGGTTAGCGCGCCGTCAAAATCATTCTGATCAATTTTATCTTCGATATCTTCAACATACGCGGCCAGCTTTTGATCATACTCCGGGTCAAATGCCATGATATCGCTATAGATATATTCTGTTTTCCAAGCGGTGATATCTTTATCAACAAAATTAACGCTCAAGTGACCATCTTGGTTTTCAAGGATGCCGACTTCACCTGCACCAGCACTGCTAATAACATGCGGTGAATGGGTGGTGACGATAAATTGAATATGGGGGAATAGCGCTTCCAAAATACCTTTAATTCTTAATTGCCAACTCGGATGCAAGTGGGTATCAATTTCATCAATCAATACCGTACCTTTGGCAACAGTGATATCCGCTTCTTCACCTTCATTGGTTTGTTCAATCCACTCTACGATTGAAAATACTATGGCCAATACAGCTTTAAAGCCAGAAGAGAGTTCTTCGAGGTAGGTTTTCTTGCCATTAAGAAAAAAGGACGGCTCTAAATCTCGTCCAATATTATTGAAGGTAAAATCGATGCCAGGCTCTATAAGAGAATCCAGTTTGGACATAACAAGATGCCAGTTTTGCGCTTCAACAATAGCCCATGATTTTTCTATTGCAAAAAATCGATTTACCATCCATCCTGCATTCAACTAATAAGTGCAATTCATTTTTTCCAGGACAAAGAACGGCCAGCTGATGTATCATCCCGGCTTTCCTGTCCGACCAAAGATGAGAGAGCT
>JBLGCB010000368.1:0-7015 GCA_047617105.1 Phenylobacterium sp.
CCTTGGTTATCCTGATATAACATCCAGATTAGGCTGCCTTTAAGCAGACTATCAGGATTGTTTTTCTGTTGAAAATAATGATTAAAGCGACTGGTGGCCGGATTGTATTTGTTAATTCCGCCAGCGTAGGCACCAAACCACATCACCCCGGTGTTATCTTCAAAAACGGTTCTGATGTCGTTATTACTGAGGCTCAAAGGGTCCATCGGATCGTGAACAATACGGTGAAATTGCTCGGTTTGGGTGTTAAAGCGGATTAAACCATTGCCGATGGTGGCAATCCACAGGCTGTTATCGGCGCTTTGGGTGATTGCTGCGATCCGGTGTCGCGCTGGGTCGACTTTATGATTGTTATCCAAAGGGTAATGGCTAAAACTGTTGTCTTGTGAATTAAAACGGCTTAAGTCTTGGTTTCTGCTGCCAACCCACAGGGCATGATCCTTATCTTCAAAGATGGCGGTAATGGATAAGGGGCTATTACTGTGGTAGTCGAAGCGTTCGAAGTTGTTGGTCTGGGGGTTGAATCGACAGAGGCCGCCGGTATTGGTACCCACCCACAGCGCGTTGTTGTGATCAACCAGCAACTCCCATACCCCATTACTCGCCAAACTGGTGGGGTCGTCACTGCGGTGAACATAATGGCTGAATTTGCCGCTGCTGGCATCAAATCGGTTAAGACCGTGGCGTTCGGTGCCTACCCATAAATTGCCACTGGCATCTTGGGCAATAGACATGATGATATTGCCACTGATGCTGGTGTTATCGTCAGGGTCATGCAGGTAGGAAACAAAGTTATCTGACTGGTGGTTGTAGCGCAGTAATCCGCCATTGGTGCCTATCCACAGTTGCCCTTGGTTGTCTTTAAACAGGGTGTTGATGCCGTTATTGGCCAGTGAATTTGGGTCGGTGTGATCATTGGTGTAGACCTTAAATTCATAACCATCATAGCGGTTGAGGCCATGTTGGGTGCCGACCCAGATGAAACCTTCTTGGTCTTGTAATATGGTGTTTACCGCGACTTGGGAGAGTCCTTGTTCGGTTGAAATTCGTTCAAACCGTAAGGGGGTGGCTTGTGCGGGCAAGCAAATAATGGTGAGCATCATGAGTGAGACAATCACAAAAGCAGCAATAGTGCGATGGTTTGAGCCAAACTGGGTAGCTGGTGTTGTGGCCAAGTGTGTATCCGTTGTGGTTAATGTCGGTTAACCATAAGGATAGTTGATTTTGGTTATTTTGTTTTTTTGCTGATTAATTAGCAAAATCGTAATTGTTGACTTACAATATATCCAGCACTGTATAAAATTACATAAAATGCAACCATGCTGGTTAATAGAGGAGACAGCACATGGCAAACCCAATCAGCCCTCATGACAAGTATTTTCGATCCTCGATGCAAAATTCGGCAATAGCGCGTCAGTTTTTTCATTGCCACCTGCCACAACAGTTAAGAGTTGGGTTCAATTTTAACGCGATGACACAGCTTAATAGCACATATATTGATGATAGCTTGCAAGAAACTATCAGCGATTTGGTTTTTTCTTGCCCCTATGACAGTGAGGTAAATGAGGCTGAAGATGGCGAGTCGGATGTCAAACTCGTCCTGCTGGTGGAACACCAATCGACGCCAGACAGATTGATGGCTTTTAGGGTATTTCATTATTTATTTAATCTCTTGCATAGCCTGCTAAAACAACAGCCAGAATCGCAAAGCCAGCACAAGTTACCTGCTGTTTACGCCATGATATTTTATCACGGTAAGCAAACACCTTACCCCTATTCAATGAATTTGATGGACAGCTTCGATGACCCACTCAATATAATGCAAGGCATGTTTTCAAAGCCAGTGCATCTTGTTGATATAAACCAAGTCCAAGATTCTGAATTAAAGAAGCAGCAATTGCTTGGCATTATGAGTGGCGCTTTAAAACACAGTCGTGATCGTGATATCAGCCGCTATCTGTTACAATTAACGGATAGGTTAAATTCAGTGGACTTAAGTGACGATTTAGCGCTAAAATTTTTAAGGACAACATTGAATTATCTATTAGGTGTTGGCAATACAGCCGATGTTGAACAGTTTATTAAAGGCGGTTTACAATTAGCTGAACCGGTAAGAGGTGAATTTATGACCATTGCAGAACAACTACGAGCCATGGGCGCCGAAGAAGGTCTAGAGAAAGGCTTAAAGAAAGGGCGGAAGGAAATTGCAATTAACTTACTCGAAGAAGGTTTAGACCCACATTTTGTTGCTCGTAACACCGGTCTTGAATTGGATGTCATCCTTAAGCTTAAGGCAAAACTTAAGTAAGAGTGAACCATCTGCGTGATGCACACCCCAATGTAGGGCGGCATCACGCACACGTTATTTTACAACAGGGTGGGGTTTACTGCTTTTCCCAAACCTGTGCACTGTCAGGCTTTTCATTTAAAGTCCACCATTTGGCACGGTAAATAGCACCTTTATAGCTGACCATATTGCCACCAACATAGGTTGTACCGGCATCCCAAGCTGGTTCGACTGGTTCCACGACATCTGTGACAGTCACAGTGAATGATTGCGTGGTGCTCAGTTGACCATCAGATACCGTAACTGATACCTGGTTCGGCGCATCGGCATCGACTTGTGATGCAACCAAAGAAACGCTGGCACCACTGCCATTCACGGTGAGGTCTGTAGACACATCCCATTGGTAAGTCAGTGCATCACCCTCAGCATCCGTTGCGCTGACGTTGATAGCAACACTTGCCCCTTCTACCACGCTAACATCCCCAATCGCAGCGACATTCGGTGCGGTATTCGGTGTTGGTGGCGCGACCGTTAAGTTAAAGGTATGGTTGCTGTTTTGCACCCATACTTGGTTTGCGGCTAAATCGGCAGTATCAAATACAATCTCGCCCTGTGCATCTTCAACACCCACTTCAATCAGCTGACTGTGATCAGTGACTAGCGTATTTGCTAAGCTTTCTTGCCAGTTAGCCAAGTTAAGTGCATCAATGTCTAACGTTTGGTTGATTAACTCTTGACCTGTTTCAGAGAACAATCGAACTCTGACCACATCACCGACATTGGCGGTTTGCCCTTGTGAAACATAAAAGCCGATTGCGCTCCAGCTAGGATCTGTGGTGCCAGTGCCTTTGATGGTGATATCACTACAGTTATAGAAACCTTCCCCACCTTGGTCGTTACGCTGCCAGCGAGTGAATAAAATCGCATCGCCATCACGTCCTGTTGGTAAAGCCACATCCATCTGATAAACATTCATGCCGCTGCTGTCTTGCGATAATGGCACGTTACCGTATTCTTGAACCAGCTCCAGATCAGACCAATTTGGATTATCAGTAGCGGTATTGAAACCTGGTTTGGTGAGGTAAAATTTCCAGAAGCTAGGGTTGTGTGGCGTGTTGGCATTAAACACGAATTGGATATTGCCATTGGCGTCAGGAGTAACGTCAGTGCGTTGCCAATCGGCTGATGGGATATTCATGCCAGATTTATTGGCGTCACCACCAGCACACAAAGTGCCATCGACAACTTTGGCTTCTACGGCAGCTTGGCTGTCGTAGTTGGCTACGTTGGCGGCAAATTCAGGGCTTTGGGTGAACTGATAATGGCCAGAGTCTAAAAACGCAGCACGACAAGCGGCGTTAGGAATGGCACTACCATCTGCGGGCCACCAATATCCAGCTTGCTCGAGACAAAATGCCTGACGGGCTTTAGGCATGATTGAATAACCATGAGCGCTGAGTTGACTTGGTAAAATACAGATAATACTGGCCGCAGCCAAACCAAGGGATTTAAGGGTGTTGATTTTCATTATTTTTGTTCTCTTTGTTATAACAAGTATTGTTAGATTATACTTTCCTGTTAGGTTAAGGATCCGATTAACATCGTCCGTAAACCACTGTTGTTAGTGGTTTGTGGAAGCCATTAATCAATTTTTGTAACTATTCAGCGCAATCATCTTTCGCACCATAACGGCGTTATTTTCGTACTCAAACAGTTACATATGGCCTATATGCGCCTATTTTCAGTGCGAAAATGCCTTGTTCTGAAGCGAAATCTAATCACGCTGAACAGTTATCAACTTTTCATAAATGGACTGTCATATGTCAAAATGACAACGTTGTCATTTTTGTTTTTCAGTAAGCACCAATAAAATTCACAGCTGTTAATCTGTTCAATAATACTAGATTATGAATGCTGATTAAAACTTACCAAAGACTTACAATTTAGTCACATTCTCGGCCAGTATAATAACAATTTAAGCTTTTAAGCAATAAAAAAATGAAATTATTGTTGCTAGTTTGTTGTAAGCATTTGAAAATAAAGCAATTATAGTGCGTCATATTGTCGCACCTGATGTATTGAAATAGTATTGCAAGAGCGTTGTAAACGTATTGTAATGAGTTGTCGTTGGCACCATATTTTTATTGAATTATTGGTTGGGTTCATTCACTATCAGTGCGTTTCAACACTCAGCAAAAAGTAACACCAGGTAATATTGAGGAGTCATTATGATAGATCAAAAATATCAGGGCATTGTGTTTTCGTTTTTTATGTCGTTTTTAATGTCCGGCATTATGTCGCTGGCGATCAGCCTGTTTAATTTAGGTTTGATAGACGGTATCGTGCTAATTTGGCTTAAAGCTTGGCTGTTTGCTTTTGTGGTGGCATTTCCAAGTATTGTTTTGGTTAGCCCTTTGGTACGCCTTTTGGTGAAGTTGGTGATTAAGTCAGAAGAACATCAGCCTTAATATTTTCCATAACCCTATTTTAATAAAACTAAACAAAAAGAGAATAAGCATGACAATAGAACGACTAGAAACCAAACAACGAATGAGCCGTATTGTGAAGCACAACGGGGTGATTTATTTATGTGGTCAAGTATGTGCCGATGCGACCCAAGGCATTGAAGCACAAACTCAAACTATGTTAGATAAGGTTGATACCTTGTTGGTACAAGCGGGCAGTGACCGAGAACATATGTTGTCTGCCACCATCTATATCAAGGACATGCAGTATTTTGCCCAAATGAACGAGATTTGGGATAACTGGGTGCCCGAAGGACACGCACCAGCGCGCGCTTGTGTCACGGCGAGTATGGCGCGCGAAGCTTTGTTAGTGGAAATCTCAGTGGTTGCTGCCCAGATATAAATAGCTCGACCAACGCCTTAAAAAGCGTTGGTCGTACTGAATCTACGCTCCGTTCTATTGTACGTTCTGCGCCACCATTTTCACCGAATAACCTGAACTGCTGTTGGCATCTTCTTCGATGATCATATACATATCACCACTGTCGGCACTCAGCGTTAATTGCTCAAAAGACAGTAATAACTCGCTTTGATTTTCGCGCACGATAATGCTGACATCAAAGGTGTTATTGGGCAAAGTAACCACTCTAGGCAAAGCTCGGCTGCTGGTGACGCTGTAATCGGCCGTCGAAACGGTTTCGTTGCTTCTGGCAAAATACAATTCAAGCACAGAATAATCATCCACCAAGTTGATGATGTTGATTTGATGATCATAGAGGCTGACACGGCTGCTGTTTTCAACTGACAGGGTGTTGACGTACAAGTTGATTTCTTCTTCGGTGCTTGAGTCACCATCATCCTCTTCTTCTTCGACGGTATGATAAACAAACACGGTTTTATCATTGTTGGCCGACAAGCTTAAAAAGAAGTTTTCGGCAAAGGGGGTTTCGTCACCGCTGGCACTAACATCAATGGCATAATCGCCAAACGAGACTTCATGCGCTTCGCTAAATTGTCCTTTGGCCAACGCATCGATGTACTCATCACCATTGATACCGCTCACATCAATGTCAATGCTGTTATCAAATGCTGGCAATAACTGATGCTGAGTTAATCCGTTATAGAACCTGACTTGCGCTCGGGATTCTTTGTCAGGATATTCCACCACCCCAGAAGATTTATTCAGTTTATCAATGGCATAGTTAGAATTGCTGGGGCCGCTATTTGCTTTGATCACCATGACATATTGCGAAGTGTTTGAAAAGGTGATGTCGTTGGATTCATAAAGCACTTCAGTGCTGCCTGCTTCGGTGAGGTAAAGTTTGTAGGTGTCTAAGTCAGCATAAAGACTGTCCGACATTTCTTGATAGCTGTAACTGCCGAGCAATGTGGCTTCGTTAAAGGTCTGATCATTCTTGGCCAAATATACATCATTGGCTGAGGCCAGATTATGCATATTGATAAAGCGAAAAGTAAACTGTTCGTCCTCGGTGTCCGGGTCTTCTTCTTTAAATTGGTAAGTGACAAATTCGGGGTTGTTGATATCTCCCACCAGCATCATCAAATCGACCTGGCCATTATCAAAATTTACCTCTTGCTCTATAAACGTGTTGTAGTCATCACTGCCTTCCTTCCAGGCCAACGATAAATCAAAACTGCTGTTGTCGACCTCATACATGCTAGAGCTTTGACTAAAATTGACCCCCGGATAATCGGTGTCGTCTAACGATAGATAAATCGACGGTGAATTGGCGGAGGCATTGTAAAACTTAAAATAGCCCGTTGCCTCATCATCTGATGAGCCGCCACCACACGCACTAAGTAGGGTGCCCAGTCCAGCGGCCAGCAAGACCCCGCCTAATGCTCGGCGCAGCTTTTGGCTGGGGTTACTAGGAAAGAGGCGGTTTGATTGAATTGTTTTTTTGCTAAAACGCATAATAAGTCCAAATAAAATTAACGGTTAAAAAGCTCAGTACTACTTTGTTTGTGTTGGCTTAACACTGGGCATGACCGTGACGATAACGGTGTTGTTGATTGTGCACAGTGCTAAGCCCCCTGATAGACCCCCGATTTTTCAATGGGTTCATGGCTTTACGTTGCTTTACATTCGGGCGCAAATCTTTACATGAGCTTTACGTTTGGGCAGGGAACTTATGGGTGAATAGCAGTTGGTGAGGGGTGGACAGTCACTTTGAATTGAGACTGTCCCTTTGAAATTGTATCTTTAATGGAAAGTAAGTGGTGAGGGGTGGACAGTCACTTT
>JBLGCB010000369.1:0-6979 GCA_047617105.1 Phenylobacterium sp.
TGATGATATTCGCATCATCAGTGATGTAGGTCAGAAAATTAACGCCTCGCTGGATATCGATAAAGTGTTATGGACGGTTTATGAAGCCATCAATAAACTGATGGATGGTACGGTGTTTGGCATTGGTTTATATTTTCCAGAGAAAAAGCAAATTCGGGTTGAATTGGCGATGGAAAAAGGCAAACGTTATAAGCCATATTTCCGCTCAATGGAAAATAAAAATCAATTCCCAGTGTGGTGTATAGAAAATGACGCCGATGTTTTTGTTAATGACTTGGCTGAGGATGGTCATAAATATTTGAAAAAACACGAATACGAAGAAGACGATAAAAATAAAGTTTACCTGCAAGATGGTGCCTATTCTGGCGCACCACAATCACTGATTTATGTGCCAATCAAATCAAAAGATACCATTCTTGGTTATATGACGGTGCAAAGTTTTAATCGTCAAGCCTATCGCCATGTTCATGTGGATATTTTACATACTTTAGCGGCGTATACCAGTACGGCGATTGAGAACTCAAGGGTGCATCAGCAATTGCTGGACAACAAACAAAAGCAAGTCGAAACCGAGAAAATGGCATCTTTGGGGGCTTTGGTGGCGGGTGTTGCCCACGAAATTGATACCCCGGTAGGCATTTGTCTAACCACCGCGTCGGCGATGGAGTTTGAAGCCGATCAGTTATTTTCGGCCAAACGCCAAGGCAAATTGACCACCCAAAAATTCAGTCGATTTGAAGACAAACTTAACCTCAGTATGACCTTGTTGGTTAATAATTTACAGAAAACCAGTAACCTGATTGCCAACTTTGAAGGCGTGGTGGTTGATTTGGCGACCGAGGTGAAAACCACGTTTAATGTCAGAGAGTTGATGGCCAAAACGCTGCAAACGTTAAAAGGCGATTTGATTACCCGTAATATCGCGTTGGACTTGGATTGTGATGAGAAAATGACCGTGACAACTTACGCGAATCCGATGACCCGGATAATGAGCACCTAGGTGCTCAATTCGCTGACCCATGCGTTTGTTGGTGACGAAGGCGGCAAGATTTACATTGCGGTGTCTATGGTCGGTGAAGAGTTGCACATTCGCTACTCTGATGATGGCCTTGGCATGGAGACCAAATTATCCCAGCGAATATTCGATCCGTTTTACACCACCAAACGTAGTGCAGGCTTTTTGGGTTTGGGTATGCACATTGTTTATAATCAAGTATCACAGGGCCTTAATGGTGTGGTTACTTGTCAAAGTGCAATTAATGAAGGTATGAAGATCGACATTAATATTCCGGCTAAATTTTAACCATGACCTTTATCATCGCAGCTGCCAAAAGCATCGACCATGTGGGCAACTTGCAACCCTGCCTAGACCTTGAAACACAGATTGTGCAACGAGGTTATCAACTCCATCACCTGTATATCGAACCCTTAAGTGCCGACTGGCACAGTGCTGAAAGCGCTCATTATTTTCGCAGTGGCTGCGCACCTGCATTGGCGCTGGCACAAGCCAAATTACTGATTGAACAGGGCCACCATGGCGTGGTGATTAGTGGTGAGGATAACCTTAAGAGCGGTTATTCTCGTGATGAACGTTTACGCTTGATGTCGGTTTATGGTGCGGATTATCCGTTGACGCAGGCGTATACAGATTTGGCCACAGCGTTTATTGACCAGCAAAATATTGATGCGGGATTGTTTAAACAAGTCTGTGCAAGTTTGTTCAACAATTACCTGAGCAGTTATCGCCATGGGTTAGGGCATGACTTTACCGAGGATATGCTGCCGGATCAACGCTGGTATCAACCGTTAACCGCATTATTTCGCGGTGTTGATTGTGCCAATCCACTGGTGGACTTTAGCGGACGGTTATTGATTACCAGCAGTACATTGGCCGATGAACTGAATATTACCTCTGAGCAGCGGGTAGCGGTCAAAGCGGTGGCAATAAGTTGTCTGGCTGGTGATGGTCGGGAACATATCGAACAGATTGTTCGCTACCAGCATTTGGCCCAAGCGTATCAGCAGTGTTGTGCGCAAAGTGGTATCGACTTTGCCAAACAGTTTGTACAAGGTAAAGCATTGTTAGAAACTTACACCTGTTATCCGGTGGTGCCGATGGCTTTTTTGTTGGCCAGTGGGCTGGTGGAGGCGGTGGAAGATATTCCTGCCTTTCTTAAGCTGCATCAAATTACCGTGACTGGCGGCATGAATCTCGCCCGTGCCCCTTGGAACAACCCGGCATTAAATGGCATTATCACTATGGTTGAGCGATTGACCAGTGAGGCTGGCCAGTCGGTTGGATTGGTTCATGCTAATGGGGGATTAGGTTATCGTCAGGGGATCATTTTGCTTGAATCTTAGGGGTTTGGTCAATCTCACCATTATCATTCGCCAAACAAGCCACTTCTTTTCTCATATCTTTTCTATCTGCTTGAATTATAAAGAAAAAATTAACTAGGCATTATACCTGCAATGAAAAGCACCAATAACGATGATAATCTGAGGATAATTTTATGAATTTTTTGAAAAAGTCGCTGATAACGGTGGTTGGTGGTAGTATTTTATTGATTGTTTTGGTGGTGGCCATTTTGCCTGGCACGCTGCTTTTTGTCCTACCTTTTGCGCTTGGTGCGCTGGTGTTGCTTAGTCTTGAATATCCACAGGCACGTAAAGTGTTACGTAAACTACAACGCTGGATGAGCGTTGCGGCCACTAAACTAGATCAACGCTTTCGGTAACTATTCAGAGCACTTATCTTTCGCACCATAACGGCGTTATTTTCGTACTCAAACAGTTACATATGCCTATATGCGCCCGTTCTGCGTGCGAAAATGCCTTGTTCTGAAGCGAAATCTAAGCACTCTGAACAGTTACCTTGTGTAAGTAAGAATATGGCAAAGAGGGGGGATCTGGAGCCGATCCCCCGCAATAAAGTTTATGCCACTTGCTGTGCTTCTCCCCTAAGCATACAAATTTGATTGCCCCCCTGATCTTTTGCTTTGATAAGCGCTTCTTTGGCCATCGCACAAATTTCTTTTTGACCGAGCGTATCCTGAAAATAACTCATAGTATAACCAATAGACACAGTCACATGGCCATAAGGGGTATTTTCAGTGTGTTCAATGCTCAGTGAGGCGACGTAAGAACGAATTTCTTCGGCGATAAACTCAATATCTTTCTCATCTGTTGCCGGTAACATGCAGGCCAAACGCTGATCTTTAAGACGGAAACATAAGTCCTTAGTGCGACAACAAATATTTTGCAGCATCTCAGCCACTGTTGTTACCAGTTCATCGGTGCGGCTATTACCATAATTATTTTGGAAGGTGTCAAACTGATCAATATCTACCAGTATCAGGGTAAACAGGGTGTGATTTCTTTTTGATTGCGTTAACTCACCCTGGAAACACATGTTGAAGTAATGACGACTGTATAAACCGGTGATTCTGTCGTTAATGCTCAACTCCAGTGATTGCTTAATTTCAGTAATATCATAAGACAGCGAGCAAATACCAAAGACTTCAGCTGCTTTATCAGCAATAGGAAATTTAACCGTATAATAAACATGAGTAGATTTGTCGGTATGGGTCATGGCTTGTTCTGATTCGACCAAGGCGTTGCCCGCCAGTGCTTTAAGGTCGTCTTTCCATAGGGCATCAGCGACATCATCTGGAAAAAGCTCATAAATGTTATGGCCGACAAATTCTTCGTAAGCGAAATGCTCAAGGACATTAAAGCGCTGGTTGGCCAAGGTGATATTGCCTTTTAAATCTTTCACCGAGATCAAAATTGGCGCTTTTTCTAAAATGGCCTCAAAGGTTTTGTTTGAACTTTGTAGCGTTTCAACTTGTTGGCGTAATTGACTGATTTCACTCAATAACTGTTCTTTACTTTTATCTGAATCTTTCATGTTTATATCACCTGTCACAGCACTAGTTGCCGTCGCGCTGCCATTATTTGGATTAGGTTGTTATAAAAGTATAGCGCTTATTTACTGATACGTCTGATGCGTATTTATTACAGTTGTTGATTTTTGTCTGAGCCAACGTTAACAAGAAGTAGACCACCGTGGATTTACCCGCTTTTGCGGGTAAATCCAGTGGCTAGCCTTTAGCTAGAACCCACCACGGATGCCGAGGGAAAATCCTCGTCCAGGCAGAGGTACCACATCTTTAAGAAAAGAAGCGTGCACCCTAGCATGTTCATTAGTAAGGTTTTGTCCTTTAAGATATAGCGTCAAGTCGCCCAACGCGGTATCACTGTCGAGGTAATAGTTGAAGTTCATATCCAGCATGGTGTAACCATCTGTGGAAGTTTCTAGCCCAGCGGTTTTATTTTGTTTAAAATAATGGTTGGCGCTGAGTTCGGTGCTGAATTTCTCCGCTTGATAATTGAATTTTATCCCGGCACGCATCGGTGGGATGCGCGGTAAATTGTCGCCGTTGGCCAGCTTGCCACGAATGCGATCGCTAAACGCGGTGACCTTCAAAGCATCATTGAGCTGATAAATGATTTGCGCTTCAACACCCATCATAGTGACGTCGCCAGGGGCATATAATAGCACTGGCAAACCTGCTTCTTCGCTCTCACCTTCATGCTCATCGTCATGACCATCGTCATGATCGTCGTCATGACCATCGTCATGATCGTCGTCATGATCATCGTCATGATCATCATGCCCAGCTTCGGCCATCAAACCGGTGCTTTGCTGATAATAAAAATCATCAATGCGGTTGTGAAATACATTAAAAACAAAGCCTAAATCACCTTCAAATTTACGCAAGGTTAAATCGAGGTTATAAGCGGTTTCCATTTTGATATCTTGGCCACTGAGTTCGACATGATATTCCTCAGGGTGCTGGGGATCGTCCTGATGAATGTCGAATAACGCGCCAATTTCAAAGCTTTGGGTGCCAATGTGAGGCCCGAAAGAAAATAACTCAGAGGCTGACGGCGCCCGTTGTGAATACGAAGCGGATATTGCGAAGTTATATCCCGGACTGAAGTCCCACACCATACCGGCAGATAGGCTAAGAGGGTTAAACGTTTGTTTGCGAAAATCAACCAGCTCTGGTAGCGGCTCTTCGTGATCAGGCTCTTCGTGACCGGGTTCTTCATGACCTGGCTCTTCTTCATCATGATGTTCGCCGAGGGTCAGCAAGGTTGATTTGGCGCTGAGCTCATTGCGTTCAAACCGCACCCCAAACTGGAGTAATACATTATCGATATGTTTTTCTTCCAGCCAGGCGATGGCCCAGGTATCGGTTTTTGACGGTGGGGTAAAGGCTTCCTCACCAATGGCGGTAAAATTACTGTGTTTGTTATGTAGACTTATTGCGCCGGTCCAGCCCAGTATTTCAGTGTGAAAAACATCAAAGCGACCTTCAAAACTGGCGTTATCAAAAGTGGTGCCTATTTGGTCATTTTCAATTTCTTGATGGATATAATCGGTGTAGGCAAGTTTAGTGTGAATGGCGCTGATGGGACCATTTTCATAAGATAACTCACTGATTAATTGATAGCGGTTCTGACGTAAATCGGCGTAGACATGCTCTTCTTCGTGCTCATCATGTTCCTCACCATGGGCATGACCGGGAATATCGTATACACGGTCGATACGGCCATAAGATAAACCAATAAAGCCATTGTCGAGCAGGTAACTCGAACCTAGGGTAAAACCGCTAGATTTAGATGAACTGTTGGCCAACTTGTCTGATTCGTCTTCGTCACCATCGACGTGGTCATCATGTTCTTGGTGTTCGCGTTCTGCTGGTCCTGCGAGTTTATAATCGCCGGATTTACGCCAAAAAGCGTCGCCATGAAAAGCAAATTGTTCTGTGGCGGTATTGCCACTGATTGAAGCCATGTTTTCGCTGGCGACGGTGTTGTGTTCGAGCAGCCATTCTAGGGTGGTTTCTTTTTCATGAGGGATGCGGTCATCGACGACGTTAACCACGCCACCAATGGCACCACTGCCGTAGAATAAGGTTGCCGGGCCACGTAATACTTCGATTTGGGTGGCGGTGCTGGTTTCTGACGAGACGGCATGATCTGGACCGACCCGTGAAGCGTCACCGGCATCAAGGCCATTTTGGGTGATCATCACTCGGGGACCGTCAAGGCCACGAATAATTGGGCTGCTAGAGACCGGACCATAATAACTTGAATGTACGCCGACTTCATTTTTTAGGGTTTCGCCGAGAGTGGATGCTTGCTTTAAGCGCAATTCATCACCCGATATTACCGTGACGGGTAGGGCCGATTCTACTGATGATGAGTGTAACGGTGTGGCATGTACGTCGATAATATCAAATACCGTTGTTGCCAAGGCAATATTGAGATTGTTGATATCGTTCGCTGCCACGGTGACTTTTTGATTGGCATGATTATATTTTTTCGCCGTCACATGTAGCTCAAACATACCAGGGTTGAGGTTATCCAAGCTAAAACGCCCTTGCTGGTCGGTATAAACCGATTCGTTGGTATTGAGCAGGGTAATTTCTGCCTCACTCACGGGTTTACCTTGTTTATCAGTCACCACACCTGAAATGGTTTGTGCTGATACCGATTGGCTTAAAGCCGCGGTAATACTTAGGGCAAGCAATGTCATTTTATTCATTAGGTTGTCCTCCCTTTTTTGCTGAGGGAGTGTTGAGGATTGTAAACAAAGCGGTGTTGAGCGTGCTGTTGAGCACGGCAAAATCAAATAAATACATAAAAATAAACCATCAATAAAACGAAGCAAAGAAAAAACCATTCGAACTCAATCGAAAAAGCCAAGCTGGGAAAATGTGTTTTAACTTAAGAATTAAATTTTAATAAAACCCGAAACTTGCAATGCAATGGCGTAGGGTGGTCACGGTTTTTGTGCCCACGCGTGACCTTGCAGCCATAGTCAGCCCTTTATTACGGGCATATGCTATGGTTCGCGCCTCCTTGCAAACATTCAGATGTTATTTAATTATGGTGCCTTAAGTTT
>JBLGCB010000370.1:0-6972 GCA_047617105.1 Phenylobacterium sp.
AAACTGCAAAACTCATCTGACCAGTTTGCGTCGAGCGTATAATCCAAACATCAGCAATAGTGAATAAAGGCCCATGCCCGCCCCTTGGCGTTCAGAACCTGGGCTAACAACTGGGTCACAATCATCAATTTCACCGCCAGCAATTGGCACCAACTTCACCGCTCGTGCCACTTCATCGGTCACCGTAGAACCGTCGTCATTGGTGATCACGACACCTTTGGCATCTCTTTTATCGATGGTCAGCAACGCCGTGGCCGCAATCACACCATTATCATTAATGTCTTTGGCTTCAACGATGGAATAAGCCGAATTACAGCCCACCACTTCATTGAGGTCGGTCATCGCATCGCTGGTGATATCATATGAAAAACCCACTTCTCGCCTCACCGTACCAAAGCTACTGTTAATTTGCGCGACACCAACCACCATACCGTCATTATTGATACCGTGGGCTTCAGAGGCTGAGGAGCTGAAAAAACCATCCGGGTAAACCGTTTCACCGCTGGTCGCATCATAGTAGAAAAAGCGTGGGGTGTTCGCGCCACCAACGATTTTACGACCAAATCCCACCGCAATGTCATTATCGTTAATATCAAATGCTCGACCTTCAAAATAGTCATCTGGACTAGGGATCCGAATCATCGTTTGACCATCATGGTAACTAGGATACAACCTAACGCCGCCCGTACTGGTGACTTCATCAGCAGTCATATCAAAAGCATAACCGACAGAATGGCCTTGCTCGTTCACTCCAGTGGCAAAACTGGCAAAAGTGCGGTTATCATCTGCATGAGGGGTAAACGGTATCCCCAGATTGGTGGTTTCAACAATTTCTAATGCATCGTTAATTTTCCAGCGAAACGCTTTTATCTCAAACATTGGGTTAAAAGCGATATAGGTATCCACCACACAACTGGTGAGGATCACCGCATGGGTTATCTCGCCACAAACCGACTCAATAGCAGCCTGAGCGGTCGCTGAGATAGCCACAGCACCATAACCCACCACATAGCCACTGTTGCTGATATCTGTTAAATAAGACTCTCCACCGTATTGTGTGGCGACCGATTCAACCACCACTTTTTCATCACCCCTAGTAATCACCCCTTTACGGTTAAGCGCATCTCTGACCCAATAGGTAGTCGTCACAGGTTCTGGAATGGCTTCAGTGGGTTCTGGCGTCACTTCAACCGCCCGGTACTGAGTCGTCGCTGATGACACCGCAATGCCGTTATCATTAATGGCATTGACCAAATCAGTGGTATTACGGGTTTTGCTGTTCAACACTGGATCAAATTCATCAAACAAAGTCAATTCAGAGGTACCTGAGGCATCGGCGATAAACGCCACTTGATCGCCGACCTTCTGGGTCAGAAAACCGGCAATAGCACCTAGATAAGAGCGAATAAACGTCAGTGCGGTAGCATCAATAACACCATTACGAATATCCTCAATACTGATGGTATCAGAGAGCCCAGCCGATATGATCGTGCTTTCAAGTGCATCATAATTAAGGTTGGCTAAGTCTACCGGAAAGTTAAAATGGTTGTTCGACACACCGACCAAAACATCATTGTTGTTGATGCCAATGCCAAAACTCTGAGACGCATTATCTGGCCCCACATCGACTATTTGGTATTTTGCTGCTGTAGCACCAAACGACGCCAGTCCCATGGCACTGGCGATTAACGAATACTTCAATATCTTCATTGATTTTTACCTAATCTCTACGTAATTTTTACTTAAAGTGTTTCTCTAACCTTCGAGTTCTTCCCAGCGGGAGAATGCGGCGTCGAGTTTCGACTCGGCTTCACTCAATTGGTTCAATATTTCTGCTGTTTGTTCTGGTGACTTCTTAAAAAATGCCGGACCATTGACCTCACTTTGCAAAGTTTCAACCTCAGTCTCTAGGGTTTCAAGCAATGCGGGTAACGCTTCAAGTTCGCGCTGCATTTTATAAGAAAGCTTTTTCGGTTTATCTTCAACCTTGACCGCAGCCACAGGTTCAACCTTTGCAGCTACTGGTTTTTTACTCTGGGTTTTATTTTGAGCAGCAGCCTCAGCTTGTTTCGCCATCGCCGCTCGGCTGTCAGTAAAACGTTTGTACTCGTCAAATCCACCAAAAATCTCTTCAACATGACCATTGCCTTCAAAGGCATAAATGCTGGTCACGGTATTGTTGATAAATGCCCGGTCATGGCTCACGGTTAAAACCGTGCCCTGATAACCGGCGACAATTTCTTCGAGTAATTCAAGGGTTTCAATATCCAAGTCATTGGTCGGTTCATCGAGCACCAACACATTACTGGGTTTCAAAAACAACTTCGCCAATAACAGCCGGTTTTTCTCACCACCCGAAAGCGCACTGACTGGCGTTCGTGCCCGTGCAGGGCTGAATAAAAAGTCCTGCAAATAACCCAACACATGACGAGGATTACCATCGATAATCACTTCTTGTTTGCCATCGGCGACATTTTCCTGCACCGTCTTAGTTTCATCCAGCGCCAAACGATATTGGTCAAAATAAGCGATTTCAAGGTTCACACCCTGTTTCACCACCCCACCGGTGGGTTCAAAATCGCCCAACAGCAATTTAATTAAAGTGGTTTTGCCGACGCCATTAGGGCCAACCAAACCAATTCGGTCGCCGCGCATCACCAAGGTGGAGAAGTCTTTCACCAGCATTTTACCGCCTGATGTGCCTTGTGCAGCCGCATCAAAAGCAAAACTGGCACTTTTACTTTCAAACACCAACTTGCCTGAGCGTTGTGCTTTGCCCACAGAAATATCTGCGGTGCCCACCTTCTCAACTCGGGACTGGCGTTCTTTTCTCAGTGATTCTAGCGCCCTAACCCGCCCTTCGTTACGGGTTCGTCTGGCTTTAACGCCTTGACGAATCCAAACTTCTTCTTCGGCCAGCCTTTTATCGAACAACGCATTTTGTTGCGCTTCTACCTGCAAGGCTTCTTCTTTACCCAACAGATACATACCATAATCGCCGGGAAAGCTGGTGATATAACCACGGTCCAAATCGACAATACGGGTGGCCAGACGATGAATAAATGCCCGGTCATGAGAAATAAACAACACCGCGCCATTAAAATCTTTTAAAAATGATTCGAGCCATTCAATCGCATTAACATCAAGGTGGTTAGTTGGTTCGTCGAGCAGCAATAAATCTGGCGAGCGCACTAACGCCCGGGCCAGCGCCACTTTACGCAACCAGCCACCCGACAGCGTGCTTAAATTCACATCGCCATCGAGTTCCAGTCGTGACATCACCAAACTAATCTGGGTGTCAAACTGCCAAGCATCCGCGGCATCGAGTTGGCTTTGTAACCTGTCCATTTTGTTTAAATTGGCGTCAGAAGGATCTTCTCCCACCACATGGCTGATATCATGAAAAGCCGTGAGCAATTCAGCCACTTCAGGTACGCCGGCAGCGATGTAATCATACACAGTCGCCGAGATATTTTTTGGTGGATCTTGTTCTAGTCGGGCAATCTTAATGCCGTTAACCCGATTGATTTCACCGCTATCGAGCGGCACTATGCCTTCAATAATCTGCATCAGGGTGGATTTACCCGCGCCATTACGGCCAACGATACAAACCCGTTCGCCTGAGCTGATTTTAAACTCAGCTCGGTCGAGAATTGGTGTCATGCCAAAGCTAAGCTGGGCATCGACGATTCTAACTAAATCCATCATTTATTCCGTTTTAATTTAAAACAACAAAATCATTTAACTGTTGGTGATCAAAAGGCCAACCCAACTCTGCGCCGGTTAGGCTATTTTTAACCACCGGGATACGAATGCCATAAGCCTCGACCAGGGTGTCATCATCAACAATATCGACGGTCTGAACCCTGTCGGTTTTGCTGATATCCACCAGCATTTCAACCACTTGCTCACACAGATGGCAACCATCGGTGCTGTATAGGACAAAACTCTTATCACTCATCATTAGCTAAGCCTTAACTAAGCTTTAAAAGCCAGCAATTGTGAATCTTAGGATTACGCTTAAAATCAAACGGGATCGTTTGTGCAGTGATATTTTCAATCTCAAACCCTTCAGCTGCTAAGCCAGCTTCATCCATTTTAAAGCGACGATGATTATTCGAAAACACAATCACTCCACCGTCATTAAGACGTGGTTTAAGCGACATCAATAAATCTTTATGGTCTCTTAACACATCAAAGGTATCTTCCATCCGCTTCGAGTTCGAAAACGTTGGCGGGTCGATAAAAATCACATCAAACTGATCATCACCTTCTTTAATCCAATTCATGCAATCAGCCTGCACAAACTGATATTGCTCGCCTTTCAAGCCGTTAAGCTCAAAATTGCGTTTGGCCCAATCAAGATAGGTTTTTGACATATCCACCGTGGTCACGGCGTTTGCGCCACCAAGGGCGGCATGAACCGACGCGGTGCCGGTATAGGCAAACAAATTCAGCACCGATTTACCTGGACTCAACTGGCCGATTTTCTGACGGGTCAAACGGTGATCTAAAAACACCCCGGTATCGAGGTAATCAAACAAATTGACCGACAGGTTAATGCCATATTCTTGCACCACAAAGGTATCGTTAACCTTATCCATCGCCTGATACTGCTTAGTGCCTTTTTGCTTTTCTCTGACTTTAAGTGCGATATCTTTACTGTTCACCCCTAACACGGTTGGGGTCGCCAGCATAATATCCGCTAGACGCTGCTTGGCAATGTTCTCATCCACCGTTTTTGGTGCAGCATACTCATGAACCACCACTTTGTCATCATATCGGTCGATGGCGACATTATATTCTGGGATATCGGCGTCGTAAATACGATAACAGTTAACATTTTCTCGTTTCGCCTGCGGCCGAAATAGCTTATCGTTTTTCTTCAAACGATTGGCAAACGACTCACTCTCAGTGAAATTAAACATCACTGCCGCTTCGCTGTTTTTCTGATCGTTAATTTCACATTGGCGAGGGGTTAAATCATAGATGTATAACAGACAGTTGAGCGGGCCATTTTTGAATTTATAGGCTTTCTTTTTGGCCAATCGTAATTGCCTTGCTGGGGCATCATCTTGGGTGAAAAAGGCCATTTTCCAGCCACAAAAGTGTTGTTTTAACGCAGTACCGAACGCCGCATATAAATAAGCGATTTCAGTGCTTTCACCCATTCTTTCACCATAAGGCGGATTACTGACAATAAAACCATCGTCCTTCTGACTTTTGACCAATTTGGTGGCATCGGTTTTACTGAACTGAATCAACGCTTCGACTTCGGCCAATTTGGCATTGGCGCGGGCGGTAAGGACGATACGCTGATCGACATCACTGCCCATCACATTCAAACCCTCTACCGTTATTTCAGCAGCGCGAGCGGTTTTAAGTTGGGCGCTAAAAGCAGCGGCATCGAAATGCTTATAACGTTCGAAGGCAAATTGCTCTCGCCATAAACCTGGTGCCATCTTAGTGGCCATCATCACCGCTTCAATTAACAAGGTGCCCGAGCCACAAAAAGGGTCTAACAAGGGTTTGGTGGTATCTTTTAACCAGCCACTGCGGGTAATGATGGCTGCCGCGAGGTTTTCTTTTAATGGCGCCATACCCTGCTCTTGGCGGTAACCGCGTTTATGCAGTGAAGAGCCTGAAAAATCTAGATAAAATGTCGCCGAGGTATTGCGTAATCGCACCTGAACACACACATTGGGTTGGTATTTATCGACACTGGGGCGTTCGCCAAAGTTATCGACAAAATAGTCTGCCATCGCATCTTTGACTTTCATGCCGCCAAACTGAGTGTTATTGATAAACTCGTTAGTGCCGACAAAATCAATGGCAAAGGTTTGACTGACATCGAGATGATCTTTCCACGGGATGGATTTAGCGGCGTTATAAAGGTCTTCGGTTTTTTCGACCTCAAAGGTATTAATTTTTTGCAACACTCTCGATGAAAAACGTGTCCACAGACAAATATTACAGGCGGTCTGTAAGTCTGCGGTAAAACTAACAGAATGCACCGATTGTTTTACTTCGGTTGCACCAAGCTGTCGCAACTCTTCAAACAGTAGATTTTCGATGCCCTCTGAGGTGAGTGCGATATACTGTGCCATATCTTGTGCCATGAACTCTATTTCCACCATTGCAATGCTGATTGGGTTGTGCGGTCGTTTTAAATTACTTTAAAGCGCTTTTTAACCCATTGAGTCAAAATAGAGCGCCAAAGCGATAAAATCAGCAGTATTATAAAAAAACCGGATTATAGCAGCAAAAACGCGGTTAATATCATTTATTTATAAATATCCCTTGCAAAGCGCCCTCGCCCTCTATATTATTCGCCCCGCTCAAACGGACGCGGGATGGAGCAGTTTGGTAGCTCGTCGGGCTCATAACCCGAAGGTCGTAGGTTCAAATCCTGCTCCCGCAACCAATTCGTTTGAGGCATAAAGAAGTAACAGATAAAAAATCAGTCGCGGGATGGAGCAGTTTGGTAGCTCGTCGGGCTCATAACCCGAAGGTCGTAGGTTCAAATCCTGCTCCCGCAACCATTTTTTTATCAGGCAAAGCAAGTATAGTACTTAGTAGTAAACAGTCGCGGGATGGAGCAGTTTGGTAGCTCGTCGGGCTCATAACCCGAAGGTCGTAGGTTCAAATCCTGCTCCCGCAACCATTTATTACCAGTCAAAGCAAAGCACAATTAAAGTAGCATACAGTCGCGGGATGGAGCAGTTTGGTAGCTCGTCGGGCTCATAACCCGAAGGTCGTAGGTTCAAATCCTGCTCCCGCAACCATTTTGTGTGTGAATTAATTGCTTAAAAGCATAACCCTCTTCGTAGGGTGAGCAATGCGTACCATTTCTGATTGATTTCCCCTCTCACTTCATTTCTTTTGATAATTATTCTAACTTATTGATAGTTAACTTATTTTTTGAAACCTTGTGAATTTTCATTGCGTGAAAATCTGGCAAAATTCGCTTCG
>JBLGCB010000371.1:0-6935 GCA_047617105.1 Phenylobacterium sp.
GCACTCACTTCGAGGGTACAAAATGCTCCAAGTTTTCGCTTTTTGTACCCTCTCACCCCCCTTCCATCGCTAAAATCTTAGGAATATCAATCTCCTCATCATAACGCACAAAATCAACCTCTTTACTACGACGGGCCAAAACCGCCATCCGGTCAGCCAACTCATTACCTTCGATATTGGCATGGCCCTTAACATGATTAATGGTCATGCCGCTTTTTAATCGCTCGTATAACTCGTAACTCTGCTGAATAATCGCCAGATTCTTGATTTCTTCACCCTTGCCTCGGGTCCAACCTTTGCTCTTCCAACCCTTAGCCCATTTGGTGATGCAATCTATCGAATACTTTGAATCAGATAATATTTGCACCGATAAATCTTGTTTGATGTAATGTTCAGCAATCTCAAAGGATTTGAGCAAGCCGTTTAATTCGGCGGTATTGTTGGTGCCATTGGCTTGGTGTAAGCCGTACCATAAAGCACTGATGGTTTTTTGTTGATAAATCGCCACCCCAGTACCCGACTTTCCTGGGTTCGGTGAGCAAGCACCATCGCAGTATATGTTGATATCAGACACCTTTGGTGGCCCAGCAGAGTTGGAGCTGGATTTGCTGTTAGGCTTGGCTTTAGATTTAGGCTTATCTGACCAAGATTTTGCCGCGCCAGAACCGCCGTTTTTCTCCTGGTTACGTTTCTTCAACGCATCACCATAAGGTTGTTGATACGCCGCTTCGGCTTCTTCTTTTGAAGGAAAACCCATATATTGCGCGTCTTTGCGCCCGTCAATTTGTGCTTTGGCCTCAGGCCAACTGGCAAATATACCCGGACTAACCCCTTTCCATACCACGTAATGTTTTTTACTCATTGCTCTGTTTGCACCGTCATTTGGAGACAACTGATTTTAGTTGGGAAGATGATAAATGGCTTTGAGCAAATTACCAAGTAAATTTAAGTCTGAACAAAATCATTCACTGTTATTGATTCATGGGCGACAACCCAATACTATAGTTCTAAATAATATAAGTTAGACCAGTCTGGACTATCAATGACACCAACCATCAAAGCTTTTTATCATCCGCCATCGGGCACTTTAACCTATTTGGTCAGCGATCCGATCACCCGCGCCACGGCCATTATTGACCCTGTGTTAGATTTTGATTTATGCGCTGGCAAGGTAACCACCACCGCAGCAGACGAGATCATCGATTATGTTAAACAACAGCACCTCAATGTCCACTGGCTGCTCGAAACCCATGCCCACGCCGACCACCTCAGCGGTGCTGATTATTTAAAACAACAACTCGGTGGTAAAACCGCCATCGGACAAGGCATCACATTCGTTCAGCAAACGTTTAAAGCGGTGTTTAATTTGGCGGATGACTTTTGTACCAGCGGCAGCCAGTTTGATCAACTGCTCTACGATGGTGACTGTTTGCCATTGGGTAATTTGGCGATTTGCGTGCTGACCACCCCCGGCCACACCAGTGACTGCGTCACTTATGTAGTCGGCAACAATGCCTTTATTGGCGATACCTTGTTTATGCCAGAAGCTGGCACCGCACGGTGTGACTTCCCCGGCGGAGATGCCGCGCTTTTATTTGATTCGATTCAGAAGATTTACGCATTGGGCGACGACACCACCCTATGGGTCTGCCACAATTATCCGCCACAGGGCTGTGACGTCATGTTTGAAACCACCGTCAGCGAGCAAAAAGCCGATAATGTCCATTTACCTGCGACCTGTGGCAAAGCCGATTTTACCGCCATCAGAACAAGCAGAGACAATTCCCTCAATGTGCCAAAGTTGTTATACCCTGCCGTTCAAGTCAATATTCGAGCCGGGGTTTTGCCCGAACCAGAAAATAATGACGTGGCTTATTTAAAGATCCCTTTGTCGTAGTTAGTGCCCGTCGTAAAACGTAGTTTCAGGGCACTGGCTATGCGGTACATGGATGTGCCGCCATTTCAATTTATTGAAATGTAAGCGTAGTTTCACTTGCTTAAACGCAGCTTCCTCCAGAAACCTCACAGGGATGTGAGTTTCTGGACGATAACTAGTTTGATTTGTTTTCTCGCAAGGCGCTTTTAGCAGTCGCTGGGTTAAACTGAGGTTTGGCCCGCCATTTCGGTTTTATCGGGGTCAGCGGTAATTCACGTTTTTTCGCCACCAGCACATAAACAGAGCCAATTTTTGGTAGGTATTGGCGACAAAAGTTATTCCATAGTCGATAGCGGCTCAGGCTGTTTTTACGAGCCAGTGAAGAATAAGTCATTCGTTTTTCTTCGAGCACTTCAAAACCCAACAGATGTAGCCAATCTTTAATCCGTGCTGAGGAAAAAAAACGACCGGACCAAGGAAATTTTTCAGAACGAAAATAGGCCAATTTGGCCAGTCCGCAGAAGCTATAGGGATTAAATCCGCTGATCACCAGATGGCCATCCGGAATTAACACCCGGTGTGCTTCACGGATAAGATGATGGGGATCTGGACAAAATTCGAGGCAATGGCTCAAAATCGCCACGTCAACCGCATGATGCGAAAACGGCAATTCGTCAATATCCGCTTTAACACCAGCAAGATTGGAATGCTCAGCCACCCCCACTTGGTGTTTGATTTGGCAAGCGGTGATATTCAGTTCACAACTGAGGTTGCCCACTTTAAGCAGATGATAACCAAAAAACTTTGGCCACCAGTTGAGCATATGGGCATTAATACTCTGTTTAATCTCTTCGCCATGAGCGATATCTTGCCAACCCAATGGTAGCTCTTGTTGTTGATAACGTAATGCAGGTTTCATTGAATCCAAATAAGTTGCAACATTGTCATCAATCAACCATACGAGTCTTTCCTTTATGAATCAAGTCTCTCGTGGTTTTTTGCTGTTGTCGAAGGCGTATGCGGTACACGGATGTGCCGCCATTTCAACTCGTTGAAATGTAAGCGAAGTTTCACTTGTTTAAACGTAGCGGTTTCCAAAAACTCACACGGATGTGAGTTTTTGGACGATAACAAGCTAAGAAAACTTTGTAATAAATGAGTCAGCACGGTAAAATCCTGCGTTCACATTTAATGTCTCGGATTACCAATTTCATGCGCCTTAAGCCGTTATCGCTCACCATTAAGCTGAGTTTTTGCTTGTTTGCCCTCACTGGCTGTCAATCAAACTCAGACAACCTCTCCAACGAACAAAACTTAACCACCAATCAAGCCAATTCAAGCCAAATCGCCGCCGCTTTAGTCTCATCACCAACAACACCACCATTACCAACCCCAGCCAGCGCCGAAGAAATCTTTGAAGCCCTGACCAATGCCGGATTACACCCAGACCCACTGGCCTTTGAAGAACCTGAAGTGGTGGTTTTCGACGATATTTGGAAACGAATGCAGAGCCAGTTATCCATTGAGGTCCCGCAAAACCGTAAGGTGATAGCCCAACGTAACTGGTATGCCAAACACCTGTCTTATCTTGATCGCATCAGCAATCGCGCCACTCCGTTTTTATACTTTATTGTCGAAGAAATCGAACGCCGTAATATGCCCATCGAACTGGCTTTATTGCCTATCGTTGAAAGCGCCTTTGACCCCTTTGCCTATTCTCATGGCCGCGCTTCAGGCATGTGGCAATTTATCCCAGGAACCGCCAAACGTTTCGGCTTAAAACAAAACTGGTGGTATGACGGCCGTCGTGATGTGATTGCATCCACCCATTCTGCGCTAGATTATCTGTCGTTTTTGCACAAAACCCTCGAAGGTGACTGGTTAAACGCCATTGCCGCCTATAACTCCGGTGAAGGCCGTATTTTAAGGGCAATCAAACGTAACAAACGCAAACATTTGCCCACCGATTTCTGGTCACTCGATTTGCCCAAAGAAACGGCTGCTTATGTGCCTAAATTATTGGCGTTGGCCGACCTACTTAAGCGCCCTGAAGAATTTGACCTGGTGTGGAAAAAAATTGAGAACGTGCCACAAATTGCCGTTGTTGATGCCAAAAGTCAGATGGACATTGCCCTTGCCGCCGAAATGGTGGAGATCCCCGTGGGCGAGTTACATGGTCTAAACCCCGGCTACAGCCAGTGGGCCACTTCTCCTGAGGGCCCACATACGTTTATTGTGCCGCTGGCGAAAGCTGAGATGTTCAAACAAAAACTGGCCAAAACCAGCAAGAAGGATCGGCTGAAATGGCAACGTTACCAAATCAAACAAGGTGATAGCCTGGGTAAAATCGCGCGCAAATTTAATACTTCGATAGATACCATCCAGGCGGTGAACAATATTAAAGGCAATAAGATCAGTCAAGGTAAATTCTTGTTGATCCCCATTGCCGCTCAGGACCTGAGTAAATACACCTTATCTCAAGACCAGCGTCTGGCCACCAAACAAAAGAAAAAAACCGGTTCATATAAGATTGATTACACGGTGAAAAAAGGCGATACTTTCTGGGACATCAGCCGCGAATATAAAGTCAATGTTCGCAGCTTGGCCAAATGGAACAATATGGCACCCAAAGACCTGATCAGACCCGGCCAGAACTTGGCCATCTGGAAAAGTAACCCAGTCAGCGCAGGTGCTGGTAACAGAACGTCCACCGTGCCCGTCACTGCCGCCATGCGTTCAATCACCTATAAGGTGCGCAAAGGCGACTCACTGGCCCGTATCGCTGGTAAGTTCAGTATTATGGTCAGAGATATTCTCAAGTGGAACCAGATAGATAAGAAGTCTTATTTACAGCCTGGCCAGAAGTTGAAATTGTTTGTGGATGTGACCAAAGTATAAAAATAAATCCTAAAGCGGTTGTGCCGCTTTAGGCTTTATTAAGGTGTCACTGCGTGACGGCAGGGGATTGTGTAAACCTGAAAATTGCTAGGGAAGGCGATAACCTTCCCGAATTCTACAAACCCGTTTTATCCTACTAAACTTATTGCAAAAAACTTCACCAATATGGTATTAACAAATACCAGCAGTAATATTGCCGGGATAAATGTGCTTAACGATACGTTGACGTACTTTTGCAACATTGAGTCTTGATAGCCTTCACAACCCTCTGACAGCGCCGCGTTGAAGTTTTTCTTCTTCCAACGAAACATCACAAACATACAAATCAACAAGCCGTTTAACGGCAGTATGGTGTCGTAGAAAACGTCGTATATCACATCAAAAAATGATTTGGTCGCACCACCATACTCGACGAATTGGGTTAATCCCCCTACCATGCCAAAAGACATGGTTGAAATCACCACAAATACGCCCATAGCCACGGCCATAATGCCTAACGCTTTTTTACGCGGCATGTCTTTTTCTTCCATCAAACTCGCCACAGGGGTTTCTACGATGGATACCAGTGAGGTGATTGCAGCAAAAAAGACTAGGGTAAAGAATATCACCGCCACGATGCTGGCACCGACGTAACCGATAGACGTTTGCATCGCCAAGAAGATTTGTGGCAAGAAGCTGAAAATCAAGGTGATTGACGAACCACTCAGTTCAGCGGCATTCACTTGCGGATTAAACGAGAATATCGCTGGTAAAATCATTAAACCCGCGGCAAAAGCGACAAAGGTGTCGGTGATGGCGACGAATTTGGCCGACGAAATAATGTTATCTTTATTCGACAAGTATGAACCATAAGTCACTAACACCCCCATACCTAACGACAATGAGAAAAATGCCTGAGATAACGCATCATTGATCACCCCGCCGTTAATCTTAGAAAAATCAGGGATTAAGTAGTATTCCACCCCAGCCATCGCGTTATCTAACGTCAGTACGTAAATCACCATGGCGACTAACATCGCCAATAACGCTGGCATCAGTATTTTAGCGGCTCGTTCTATACCACCTTTAACACCACCGGCCAATATGCCCATCACAATCACTGCAACCACCACCATATAACCAAATAAGGTTGAATCGGTGACAAAAGTGCCAAACATCGCCGGATCTGCCAGCGCTTCAAGATTACCTGCGATGGCCTGTACTAGGTAGCCAAAAATCCATACGGTGATCACCATATAAAAAACCGCGATCATAAACGGGGTGATGATAGATAAAAACCCGGCGAACCGCCATACAGGATCGCGCTCAGAAAGCTTGGTATACGCCCCTAACGGGTCTTTGCGGGAGTTTCGGCCCAAAGTCATTTCGGCAAACATCACCGGTAAACAAATAAAACAAACAAATGCTGCATATATCAGCAAAAATGCTCCACCACCGTTTTGTGCCGCTTTAACTGGAAACCCTACTAGGTTACCAATACCCACAGCCGAACCGGCAGCTGCCAGAATAAAGCCAAGGCGAGAGCCAAATTGTTCTCGTTGAGCTGTCATTGTTAATCCTCAATGTTTGTCATTAATTAATCGTTATTATCATGTAACTGTTTGAGTACGCAAATACGGGTGTATTGACGCACAAGTATTACTTTCGCTGCCCGGCATCCTAGCAAGATTTAACACGAAAGTCAGCCAAATCCCCGATCGACAAAATAACACTTTTGCAAAATAAATTAGCAGCACTAAGCATAACTCAGCAAAACCCAGCAATAACACACAAAGAACACAATTTTACTGGACAAGATAAGGACCGGGGACTACCATAATCCGGTTTTTTGCTGTGCAAAGGCTAGCGTCAATTCTTAAGCCAAGCAAAAAGCAAATAGTGAAGCCATTAACCATAACCCGTTCTAAATACAGTAAGGATTTTAGTCCATGAAACACACGCTCATTTCTCTGGCCATACTCAGTACATTTTCAGTCCCATTATTGGCCGCAGAAGCAACCGAAGAAAAACGTAACTGGGATGCCTCTGCTGAACTGGGTTTCAACTTGACCTCGGGTAATACCGACACCTCAACACTCAAAGCACGCATTGATGCTAAGCATAATATGACCAGCTGGGAAAACACTTATGTTTTAGATATCCTGCGCAAAGACGATGATGG
>JBLGCB010000372.1:0-6928 GCA_047617105.1 Phenylobacterium sp.
CAAAACTCATCTAGCGCGTGACTTCTATTTCCATCTGTTTTTTCAAAAAAAGAAGCTTTTGCGATAAGATATTTATTGAAGAAAACATCACTGTTTGGTTTAAGGTACTTTAAGCTTTTATGTATGCCATCGATTGTATCTACATTGATAGGAGAAGAAAAAATATCAGAAAAGCATTCATTGCTTTTTTGTTCAATTAAATCTAGAACAATATCTATATCTAACTTACTGTTAATAATTTTATTTATGCTTGAGTGTTTTTTGATCATTCCATTGATAATTTGTGAACTAGCAATATGATGATTTATACCATACTGTTGTTCAAATTCAGATTCCATACTATGGGATAATGGAGCATGGCCTATATCATGTAATAATGCAGCAACGACTACATGTTCTTCAATTTCTTTATTATATTGTCTTTCTTTACATATGTATAAAGCTAACTTTGCTACATCAATTGAGTGTTCAAATCTATCACTACGAATTTTAGTTCTATTATTATGAGTTTTATCAATAGCACCTAAAAAAGAAATATTACGAAGCCTCTGAAAAGCATCAGTGGATATTATTTGTTTATATAATTCGTTATTAAGTAACTCTATTGTCAATGAATTGTCTTCACCTGAGTTACAGATATTCCCTAAAGAGGTCATTTGATATAATCTATGAACATAAATGAAAGAGCTACCTGCGCATTAATAATGTTAGGTTTAAATATAAGGCTTATTAGTAATCTTAGTTTACAGTAAAACAAAAAGTTAGTCGAACATTTGTAAAAAAGAAGGGGGTCATACAAAGAAAGGTAAGGGTTATTTATTCAATAATTAAACGTTTAAAAAGATTGATTATTGGAATTAAACAGGGTCAAAACTCAGTTTAGCGTGGGATATTTGATGGGGATTAGTTCGTTATATAAAGAGACGTTACAATTACCATGCTGACGGACGAACCGTTAACTATAAAGGACCAAGAAGTGTCGAAGGGTTAAAACAGTTCATTGATGCCGGATTCGTCAACACTCAATTAGCCGAGTTCTGGGATAATAGCTGGACTCTCGAAACCGGATCCGGATATTAGCGGGTAAAAATCAATTTATAGCCCAAAACAGCCAGGGCTTACGGGTTTAAAGTGAGCGGCATTTTTCTTTCTGATCGGGTAGCTATTTTTAGAATACTTCAAAACTCAATAACAAGTTTAGGGATGTTTCCCGGGCTTTTTGAGCTTGTGTTAATTGAATCGTAACCCGGTATTGGCTTTACAGAAAAGGTAAGAAAAGTTATCCTTTATGTAGAGCCAGTGGATGCAACAAACCAATGACCCAAACAGAACTCACAGATAAGCTTGACCTGTTGGCAGGCTTGGGCATTTATGCCCATTCAACCAAAATGCTGAAAAGTTACTTTCCGGCTGAGCCTCCGGCTAACCTTAAAAAAACCATTGAAAGGGCTGTGACCTCCGGGTTGTTAGAGCGGCCATGCCGAGGCATTTATCTTGCCACGAAGCGTCAAAGTGGCAATCTCTATAAACTAGAATCCATTGCTGTGGTGTTGCGCAGTGGTGAATATTCTTATATCAGCCTTGAGACTGCACTGTCAGAATTCAGCATCATCAGCCAGATGACGATTAATTATTTATCTGTTATGACCACTGGCAGGAGTCAAACCTGGCGCACGCCTTATGGCACTATTGAGTTTACCCATACCGCCAGAGGTGAGCTGGACATCATTGAGAATACCTTCAGGCAGGAGCGAAGGCCGCTGCGAATGGCCAAACCTGAATTGGCGTTGAGTGATTTAAAGCGGGTTCGTCGTAATCTTCATATGGTTGATATGGAAACCTTTGAGGAGGTGGTTAATGAAACAAATATCCATAACAGTCGCTAAACCAGAGTTTGTTACTTTTGATAGCCAAATAATATCGGAAAGTAAAGCTTAAAACGGGACTGCGTGCAAGGTAGTTTGTTTGGTTATTAATAATAGGAATGTTGAAAATGATAAATGATTGTTCACCATTGGAAGATAGTGAATTAGAACAACTCACCGAAATGTTGATGAAATATGGTGGTGATGACGATGATAATGCTGTGTTGAGTGCGTCTGAGCTAGATGGTTTTTTTACCGCAGTGATTTCTTCACCCCAACATATACTTCATAGCACATGGTTCCCTGCCGTGTGGGGTGGGGAGGACAACATTCCAGACTGGGATTCACTGGAAGAAGTGCGGCGTTTTATGGACTTAAGCCAAAGGCACTGGAATTATATTGCTGAGACTTTGCTGAATGATCAGACGGGTTTTATGGCATTACTTATCGCCAGCGGTGAAGTGCCTAATCAAGTTTTAAATGCTGAGGATTGGAGCTTTGGTTATATGAATGGTGTTGCTTTGGCGCAATGGCCAAAAATGCCACCGCAGTTGCAAAAGTCACTGGATGTGATTGCACTTCATGGGCTTGAAGAGAATTTTTCTCGACTGGATAAACTGACGCTTGAGCAGCATCAAGCATCCATTGAGCCGATCAACCGCTCAGTTGTTGCGATATATAATCATTGGTTGGCACTGCGAGCGCCCGGAACTACTCAAGCAACGCCAACAGCAGAACATCAAACCCCGGTTAGAAATGAGGTTAAAGTTGGCCGTAATGACCCATGTCCGTGCGGTAGTGGGAAGAAATTTAAAAAATGTTGTATGAGCTAAGAGGGGGAAGGTTGCAGATTGTCTTTAAAGCTTGGCTAGTTAAATAGCTGATTTATGGTGTTCAAGAAAATCGAAGCTGTTTTTGTTCGCCGTAAATCGTCCTTACTCTTCAAAAAACTCTTCGTCAATTATCCCTCTTTCGATTTGTGTACAGTGTATTGATTGTCTGTAGTTTTTTAAGAAGTTGTTCTTTTTTTTCAGATAGAGAACCTTGCAAATAAATACGTTCTGACTGATCGGTAACATTCAGTAATTTTGTTGTTTCTTCTTGGTGTGTCAGTATATTTTCGGTAGACATAATAATACTCCTCAAATTGTTCATCAACAATTTTAATCGCAGTTGATGGTATCGTCAATAGGGCGCTATCATCTGCGTATTTAACCATACACCGCTCAATTACACCCCATCATGAAAAAAAACCAACAAAAAATGACCATACTGACAACTCCTTAAGCCTTTGTTTTTAGATAAATTTAAATAAGCTGATCTGCTGGTCAGTATTTGAAATTCATTTTACTGTCATGTAATAGGGCTAACCTAGTGGTGAAAAAAGTGTTATGGTCTTTATTGACTTCATATTGTATCCAGTGAATAAGAGATGCAACTGAGGTCGATAAAAACAATCTAACCCTGCTAAAAAAAGGCTAAAAAAGCCGAAATAGCTAAAATGACAACGGGACAAAAACATGAGATCTACAATACTATCCAGGGCTTTACCCTTGGCCCTACCATTACTGTGCCTGTCACAGTTTGCTTCAGCCGATTTATTAGTATCCGAAGTACTCTATGATGCGCCGAACAGCGACACCACAGAAGAATTCGTCGAACTTTATAATCCAAGTTGTACCGCGGTGAATCTATCGGATTATTCGCTTAGTGATAACGCTGGCACCTTTAATCTTTCGGGCACACTTAATGGCGGCAGTTATGCGACTATTGCTCGAAACAGTACAGGATTCAGCAATTTATTTGGCCAGTCAGCAACCCTATCTGGCATGAGTCTAGCCCTTGGTAACAGCGGCGATCGTATTGTTTTGAAAAACAATGGCAGCGAAATTGACCGTGTTGCTTGGGAAAACAAAGATCCCGGTTGGAACATTTATGCTAGCAACGTTTCGATTGCCCGCAGTGTAGAAACTGACAGCGACAGCGTTTCAGATTGGGCAGTACAATCTAGCCCTGGTACTCCAGGTACTGGCGTATTTGCTGGTTGTGGTGATACTGGCGGTGGTGGCGGAGAGGAACCCGGTGGCGGTGGTGGTTCTGATACTGCACTTGAAAACGGCGTGGCGAAAACGGGTTTAGCGGCCGCGACCAGCGAACAATTAAATTTCACTTTGGATGTGCCAGCGAATGCGATTAATCTATCAATCAGCATCAGCGGTGGTTCTGGTGATGCAGATTTGCATACCAATTTCGGCTCAGCAGCAACCTCTAGCAGTTATGATTGCCGACCTTATTTGGGTGGCAACAACGAAACTTGTAATATCAGCACAGCGCAAGTGGGTACTTATCATATTATGATTAATGCCTACAGCAGCTTTTCTAGCCTGTCGTTGACGGGGTCTTATAGTATTGACAGCGGCACTGGCGGCGGCGGTGGCGGAACACCTCCACCGGGAACTGATGATCCGGCAGGCTATAGTTTCAATACTTATTACAGTAATGCTTCGGGTCAAACGGGCAATAACTTGAAAACCGCATTAAACGGGGTGATTAAAAATGGTCATACTAAACTGAGCTATACTCCGGGTGTTTGGGATGCATTGGGTTTTACTGATGAAGATCCAAATAATAGCAGCAATGTATTGTTGATTTACAAAGGTACCTCAATCAACAAAGCCACTCGCGCTGGTCAATCAAGTAGTCAGGATGCTTGGAATCGTGAACATGTTTGGGCCAAAAGCCATGGTTTCCCGTCTAGCGGTCAATGGGCTTATACCGATATCCATCATTTACGACCTTCTGATGTCAGCATCAATTCAACCCGCAGCAATAAAGACTTCGACAATGGCGGCACGGCTATATCAGAAGCCCCTTCAAACTTCACCGACTCAGACAGCTTTGAGCCTCGTGATGAAGTGAAAGGCGATGTTGCTAGAATGGTGTTTTATATGGACGTTCGTTATGAAGGCAATGACAGCTCAGGCACACCTGATTTAGAAATCGCCGATTACGTCGGTACCGGCAGCCAAGCTTTGCTAGGCAAACTGTGTACGCTAGTGGCTTGGCATCGGGCTGATGCGGTTTCTGCTTGGGAAGTGAGAAGAAATGGCAGAATTCACCAGACACAGGGCAACCGTAATCCGTTTATTGATAATCCAGATTGGGTTGAGTCAATTTATGGTTCAAGCTGTCCTTAGTCGCTTTTGGATTAATTCCCCGGGGTTTCAAGTTTCGACAGGCATGAATGTAATGCGCTTTTTAACTCCGGGCAACCGCCACACAGCGTAAACAGGCACAACTAGCAGCATCAATAATGTTAGTTGTTCAGCTTCGTTGAGTGGTAGTAATTGCATTAACGAGACTATCACCGCGGCACCTGTCATTTGCATAAAACCCAATAATGCCGATGCGGTGCCTGCACTTTGAGCAAAGGGCGCTAAAGCCTGTCCAGCACAAGACCCCATCAATAATGAAAACCCCACAGAACTGAGCATCACTGGTAACATAAAGCCCATTGGGTCACGCCACTGGAGTAAAACCAGCATCAACAGTCCGGCGGCTATCAAGGCCAACATGCCGACACCAATCGTCACTCTTGGCCCCCATTTGATTAACACTTTGGGTGCCAGTAAACAGGCCGCAATATTTAATGCCGCATTGATACTAAACCAAAAGACAAAGCCTTGCCGATCTAACCCCAAGTTAACCATTAACCAAGCAGGTGAGCTGCTGACATAAGCAATAATAATCGCCATGGCCAGCATCACCACCAGCGAATTGAAGAGAAATACCGGATGTTTTAATATCGGCATATAGCGGCTTAAAGTGATTAATCGCTGATGTTGCACGGTCTCTGGTGGCCGGGTTTCTTTTAACGTCAAAGCGACAACAGTCCCTGCACAGCAAGCATAAAGCACCATAAATTCGAAATTGCTGCGCCAGCCAAAATATTCTGTCAACACATTGCCAAGCAGCGGTGCTAACGCCGGGATACAACAAATGGCACCATTGAGGTAACTGTACATCACCCCGCTTTGCAAAGCATCATAGCGGTCACGAACACAAGCAAACGCCGCGACGACAATGGCACAGGCGCCTAACCCTTGACCGAGTCGGGCCAACAACAACCATTCTAGGCTGGTGGACAGTGCGGCAAGCATCGATGTGATGCCGTAAAATATGATGCCACCAACCGCCACCGGTTTACGACCATAGCGGTCTGCCAACGGTCCACTGAGAATTTGTCCAAAGCCCAAGCTTAAAATAAAAACGGTTATGCTCGCCTGCATTTGAGTCAAAGACACCGATAGCTCCGCTGCCATTATTGGCAAAGCAGGCAAAAAAATGTCGATGGCCAAGGGGCTAAAAATAACCATTATGATCAACACTGGTAACAGACTCTTACTTTTCAATTGGTGTCTCCGCTAAACAAGAGGGCCATTTTACGACATTGACGTTATGAGCAGAAGTGAATTATTATGATGACCATTATTCTTATATGGAATACCTGATGAAAAAACTCGATTTAAATTTATTGCAGGTGCTCGAAATCTTGCTTGAAGAGCTTAATGTCACCGCGGCGGCTAGGCGTTTAAACCTGAGCCAGTCGGCTGTGAGCAAGCATCTTGCCCGGCTACGGGAGATGTTTGCTGATCCACTGTTTGAGCGCACGGCACAAGGTTTAAAAGCCACACCTCGGGCCATTATACTGGCACCGCAATTACGCCAGTTGTTGCAGCAGCTAGAGCAAATCACTCGGCCAGTGGCATTTGACCCGGCGGTAAGTCAGCGGCGTTTTAATATTCATCTGCTCGAAACCGCTTATTCGCTGACCTTTCCTTTTTTTATGCCTGATTTATTGGCTCAGGCACCGAATATTGGCGTGAAAACCCATACTTGGGGCACCAACAGTCTCGACATTTTGCAAAAGTGTGAGATTGATATGGCGATCACCTGCCGGGAGTGGGATGAGCGTTCACCTTTGCATATGCGCAATTTGCCGGACACTCTACACCATATTGAATTATTGCGAGACCATCCTGTTTGCTTGTTACGCCAAGATC
>JBLGCB010000373.1:0-6914 GCA_047617105.1 Phenylobacterium sp.
ACGTTTGTCAAATAAAGAGGACATAAAATGTCTGTTCAGTACACCAACAGAATAGGGAAGAGCTACACGCTTTGTGAAGGAAAAACAAAAACCTTAAAGCCGCGCTACTTTTTTACCACACAAAAAAAAGCCAAAGGAGAACCGCTTAAGCATATCCCTCAAGGGTATGAAATTTACGAACATCCAGAAAACGCTCAGGTCTTCTTAAGAAAAATTCGGCCACAGATGATGACTGACAATGAAAAACAGCTGATTGAGCAATTAATAAAACAAATGTCATCAGATAAACGTTACCTGGCCGACCACAAAGACCAATTTATTACCATTTATGAATCAAGCTCAAATACCGCCGATCTCAAAAATCTCTTTGCAGGATTAATAGAAACGTCTCCAGTTAAGGCTGATGTCAATACCGCAGATCTTTTGAATAAGCTTGTTGATGTCGCAACCCCAGGTTATACGGCAATATTAAGATTTGAGCTGGTTGACGTAGAAGAGCGCCAATTCATTGCACAGCGCTTTTGTAGCCGAGGTGCAATTGATGATTGGATTCATTTGGCTGGGTCGGGCAAGTTAGACAAACTCGCCAAAAAATATATGGAACGATTGGGCACTGAAGCGTTTTATGAATATCCATGAGTCGTGGGGCAATTATGAATGAAACTAAAAGTAAATTATCCCAACTTGCCGAATTGGCAAATAGTGGTGTGGGAGTCATCATTGTAAAAGTAGTAAGAAAGCCGGGGCGTTTTCAAGGTGCAATCAAAGTGGCTGAAGGCTTTGATATTACACCTGATGATGTGATTGCTGGTTTTGAGGGGACCACTGTTATTCCAGCTACTCCAGCATAGGCAATCGCAACATCTGTGGCACCTGCTTAGCTTTTGACAATGGTGGCGGCAATACTGCTCTGGGCATTAATGTGTCCATGGTGGCACTGTGATAAACCAAACTGGCCAACAATGCCGCAGATACCATCAAATCTTCAGCCATAATATGGTCAATGGTATCAATGTTAGAATGATGGGTGTGAGACCAGTAGTCTAGTTGGTCTTGTAATAGGTTAAATGATGGCAGGCCGACGGCATCAAAAGCAACGTGATCTGTGCCCCAGTCCTTACGTGGCACTATGGTCGAAATCCCATGGCTCGCAAACGGTTGTAGTAGACTTTCAAAAATGGGCAGCACCCGATCGTTGCCTTGAGCAAACAAGCCACGGGTTTTGCCTGAGCCGGTGTCAATATTGTAATATACCGAGAACTTTTCATGGTCTGGCTTCAATTTCATGGTGATTGGAGATCCAAGGTGATTGCGAACATAACCACGAGAACCGCCGAGGTTTTGTTCTTCAGCATCCCAAAGACCAATGCGAACTGTGCGGTCGAGCTTGAGATCAAGCGCTTTTAAAATACGTAAAGCTTCCATCACCACAGCCACACCAGCGCCGTTGTCTGTGGCACCTGTGCCGGTATGCCAAGAATCTAAATGGGCCCCCATCATCACAATCTCTTGAGGTTTACTGTGGCCGGGCAAGTCGGCAATGACATTGACTCCCTGAACTTGGTCCTTGAGGTAACTTGCCTCAACATTGATGGCAAGGGTGACTTGAGTGTCGCGTTCAACCAGCCGTCGTAATCGATTGTAGTGTTCAGGCATTAACTGCACCGCAGGTGGTGCCTTTGGCGCATGGCTGAGCCAAGAGCCAAAGTTTTCAGCGAAGATCACCCCACCATTGCCTTCACTGCTGGTTTTTATGATGGCCCCGACTTGTTCTTGGTTAAAAAAGGCGATAAGGCGATCGGTGATGACCATTTTTCTATGCCAATAATCGTCTTGAATGGCTGCGGGGATCTTCTCGTACATTTCCCAGCGAGCATAGGTATCGCTAGGTAAGGTGAGCAAGGGCCACTGGTTATAATCTGTTAGCTCGGGAGGGCGTGCAGATAACATAGATTCAAGCTCAGAGGATGGCCAACGGGTGATTTCTGGCTGTGCGGTGACATCAATAGGTCGCTCACCAGTGAGTAAAACGAATTTGCCTTTCAGTTGGCCTGCATACTGCTTTTTGTAGGCTTCGATGCGTTGTACTAGCTGAGTTAAATCATACTCGTTGGGCGAGTCGATATTAGGCCATAAGGGCGCATAAACCACCGACCCTTCAACGGTGCCCTTGGTGCCTCGGCTCCAAGCCAAAGGCAAGCCGTGTAAGGTGGTTTGTTGTGGTTTGACCATCTGCACTGAAATGGATGACCACGACCAACTGCGACCAAATTCACCAAAAGGTTCTAAACGGGCATCTTTAATACCCGCTTGCTGCAAGGTTTCAACGGCCCAATCAGCCGAACGTTTATAAGCAGGGGAACCAGCAAGCCGAGGGCCATTTTCGTCCGCCAGATGATGGAGGTAATTCATTATCTGTGAATGCTTAAATGCCTGATTTTTAATTTGATTGACCACCGATAAATCCACCGTGGTGGCATGGCTTGTTATGGCGAGTAGTAGGGTTGTTGACAGCAGGGCGGATAAGATTTTCATATATAAGAAGGTCTTTTTATGGTTGAGCTTGGCTATGGTGAAACTGTAGCAGGTAATACTAGGTAGTCCAATTTATTGCTTGGATTGTTGATATTTGGGGCGGAATCAATTTAACCTAAGTTATTGATTTAAAATTAAACATCGACTTTGATTCACCTAATTTAATGTTAAGCATTGCGAATATTGTCGAGTAAACTCGTGACCTCTGAGTCGGCGGTAAATCCTTCTTTTAATGCTTTTTCACTCATTGCACCAAGAATATTATCTTCAACTAATTCATTAAGTCGTTCTAATTCAGCATATTTTTCAGCCGATATGATAACGGCAAAATCTTTGTTGTATTTTTGAATCTTAACCGCTTCAACCAGCGAAAGGTTAAGCATATCGTCGAAATTTTGTTGTGCCTCAGTTAGGGTAAATGTTTTCATTGGTATGATCACCTGAATAAAAAAACAGATATTTTATTCACTTTATCTATTTTGTCAAGGCTTCGAGGCTGCACCTCGAAGCCTTGACCCTCAATTACATCCTCGCTAATATCCGATCCAAACCCACCTTCGACAGCTTAACCGCCTGCAACTGCGACATATTATCCGGATATTCTTCTTGCTCAACCACCAACCATTGCGTGCCGCCGACTTCGATATTGGCGCGGATCACTTCTGGCCAGTTGGTGATGTCTTGGCCAATAAATGGTTGTTTGCCTTGTACGTCGTCGCTGTATTTGGCTTTGTAGTGGGTGGTGATGGTTCTGCCGGGGTATTTACGTACCAATTGCGCCGCGTCAGTACCGGCATAAGTGGCCCAGCCGACGTCCAGCTGCATAATAAACTGCTGCGAGGTGGAATTGGCGATGTGATCCCAAAAGGTGGTGTCTTTATATGGCGCTAACTCCCTGGCATGATTGTGAAAGCCAAAACCGATGCCGCTGCCTGCTAATTTTCGCGCAATAGTATTTAAGTCACTGATAAAGTCGTTGATTTGCTCAGGATCATAAGCCCGTTTGCCATTAGGCACAATCAGCATCGGTGTGCCCAGTGCTTGGTAAAACGCCACGGTTTTATCAAATTTTTGCGCGGTTAAATGGCGCAAGCCGACATGGGCACCACTAACCGCCAAGCCCAATTCGGCCAGGTAAGCTTTTAACCCTTGAGGGTCATCAGCATAAGGGCCAAAGTAACCGGCAAATTCTACCCCGACAAAACCCATTTGGGCCAAAGCCAAGAGGGTGCCTTTAAAATCTGTTTTGATGTCTTCATTCACCGACCACAATTGCACACTCACTTTGGGCATCGATTTGGCGGTTTCGTTTGTAAGGCTTAGCTGAGTTTGCTGGCAAGCCGAGGTGAATAGTATCAATGCGGCGGTGGCGACGAATTGAAAAGATTTGCTGATGTGTTTCATATTTTTTACCTTACATATCTTATAGTTGTCTGTTTTTAAGCGCTTTGACGGCATAATCCGCCGCTCGCAGGGTTAAAGCCATAATGGTCAAACTGGGGTTTTGCACCGCGGTTGAACAAAAGCTGGCACCGTCGGTGACAAATAAATTTGGCACATCGTGACTTTGGTTAAAGCCATTAACGATGGAATCTTTGCCATCTCTGCCCATTCTGGCACTGCCCAGTTCATGAATGGCGAGGCCCGGCGGATCTTTGGTCACCTCACTTTGCACATCGGTTAACCCCGCTTTGGTCAGCATTAAATGTCCTTGCTCTGCGGCATCCTGCATCATATCGGTTTCATTGGCCGAAAAGGTACAGTTAATGTGTAGTTGGGGAATGCCCCATTTGTCTTTTAGGGTCGGGTGCAGGCTTACCTGATTGTCAAAACGTGGCAGCATTTCGCCTTGGGCATACAAACCAAATTTCCAGCGCCCGGGTTGACGCAAGCGGTTTTTAAACTCAACCCCAATGCCATCACTGTGACGCATGTGTTTCCAGCCTTCGCGATAGGCTTTGCCCGCCATCGCATAACCGCGGACAAACTTTCTTTTGCTGTCTGGCCGATAATAAAAGTTGGGCATATAGATGCCACAAGGGCGGCGACCTGAATAATATTCCTCTTCGTATCCGTCGACATAACCCCAAGCACCGGCATTGTAGTTATGGTCCATTAAATAACGGCCCAATACGCCAGAGCTGTTAGATAACCCGTTAGGAAAATGCTTGCTGGTGGAGTTAAGCAGAATTTGGGTAGAACCCAAGGTCGAGGCGCATAAAAACACCACTTTACCAAAATACTCACGGGTGGTGAGTTTGACATTATCAATCACCCTGACGCCTTTTACTCGATTGGTTTTGGCATCATAAATTAAACTGTGCACCACAGCGTTGGTGGCAATTTTTAATAACCCGGTTGAATTGGCATCGGGCAGGGTAGAGCTTTGGGTTGAAAAATAACCGCCAAACGAGCAACCGCGCTGACACTCATTACGCGCCATACATTGTGTTCGCCCTTGCTCAATATGGTGTTTGGCGGGTTTGGTTAAATGAGCGCTGCGGGCATTGATTAAATGACGGCCAGGAAAATGGGCTTCAATGGTTTTCTTCAGCGCTTTTTCTGGGGCGTTCATTTCAAATGGCGGTAAAAAATCACCATCGGGCAACTGGGGCAGATTTTCTTGTGAGCCACAAATGCCGACGTGATGTTCAACTTGTTGATACCAAGGGGCAAGGTCTTTATAACGAATTGGCCAGTCGCAACCATGACCATCGAGTTTATTGGCGTTAAAATCAAAATCGCTGAAACGATAGCTATAACGATGCCATAACAGTGACTTACCACCCAGTTGATTGGCCCTAATCCAGCTGAACTGCGTGCCTGTTTCGGTGCTGTAGGGCAGGTCGCGATCGTTACCAAAAAACTGCTTAGTGGCGTCGTTAAAGGCATAACATTGTTGCTGTATTTTGTGCTGTTGTTGCACCAACAGGTTGTCTACCTTGGTGCGATGGTCAAATTCCCACGGCGCTTTGTTTTCGCCGACATAATCTTTTTGGTGCTCAACCGCGCGGCCTCGCTCAATCATCAGGGTTTTTAAACCCCGTTCGGTGAAGGCTTTGGCGGCCCATCCGCCACTAATGCCGGAGCCGACAACAATGGCATCAAAAATCTCATCGCTTTGTTCGATGTATATACTCATGTTTTCGTTTCCTTAATAATACGCAATGGAACCCCAGCTTCTGCCGACTTCACTCAAGGGCACTGAGCCCTGGTAACCACCGGGAATGGCCTGATATTTCAATTCTTGGCTGGCACCCACTTTTGAGGTGTAATAACCAAAACAAATCAACGATTTGAGTTGTTTAAACTGGCTGCGATGGGCCGCTGAAAAGCCGTTTTTCGCCAACTCGATATCACTCAACAATTGGATTTGTTGGCTGTCATCAAGGTGCGAAAACCCGCGCTTTTTACGGCTTTTGTGACGGCTCTGGTGACGGTCTTGGGCTGAGGCATCAATCAACGTCAATAAATTCAATACGTTTTGTTGCATCGATGGGTCATGACAATGAAATAACTGATCATCAATAAAGCGATGGCAATTCACTGCCAGCGCCCCCGGGGTGTCAGTTTGCGGAATAATCACATCCACCACTTGGCCTAATAAGGTCAGCTGTGGTGGTGACAATAGTTTTGGTGTTGATGAGAGTTGATTGGGGTCAAACGTCAGTGCTGCGTCAACCATCGCTGCCATGGTATTTGAGCTAAAACCAACAGCAAAAGTGGCGGCTACTCCGCCGATAAATTGTCGACGGCCTTGTTGTTTAACGTCTAGCTGATTGGTCATAATAGGTCCCTTGCTGGTTTTGTTGCTACTTTTTGCGCTAGTAACAGCGAATTTTTGCGGTAAAATAAATATAATCCGGTAAAAAAAAGTATCAACACCGCCGGAAATATCGCCAGATTCGATAATACACTTTGCCCGGCGAATATCTGGTTTTGTACATCACTTAAACCGGTGTTGGCGGCCTTATGATGGGCTTGATCAACCCAGTGGCCTATCACCGGATTCCATAAACTCACCGCAAACATTCCTGCGCCACCCATCACCGATAAACCCAAGGCGCCGGTTTGTGGTAGCTCTTGTGCCACCATGCCAAGCATGGTCGGCCAAAAGTAGGTGACACCGATGGCAAACAATACTGCGCTGACATAAATCCACTCCCCGCTGGCGACACTCATTGAGCCAATGCCGATAAAGGCAAAAATGGCCGAACCGAGCAATACCCCAACTGGATGAAAGCGGTGGATCAGCGGCCCGCCAAAATAGCGGCCAACACACATTATAGAAGTCATCAATGCCATAATGGTCATGCCAGATACCCCAGATGCACCGAGAATACGTTCAATCCATTGTTGAGTACCTAACTCTGTGGTGG
>JBLGCB010000374.1:0-6902 GCA_047617105.1 Phenylobacterium sp.
TTTTTTAGGGTAACTTTGGTGAAAGGTTTGGCTAGGTATTCGTCAGGGCGGATATCAATGGCCCCCATCACCATATCCAGCGATGTTTCGGCGGTGATCAATATGACGATGGTGTCTTGGCGTAAAATCTCTTTAAAATTAAGCTCAGCGAGTAATTGCAGGCCATTAATGCCATCACCAAGGTTAAAATCAAGCAAAATAAAATCATGGCGTATTTTGCCATAAAGCTCGATCCCCTCACGACCACAGGTCGCCTGATCAATTTGATTGCCACCAATAGCTTCGAGCATGGTTTTTAATGAATGACGAAACTCACTAAAATCGTCAATCAGTAAAAATGTTTTGTCGGTATATCGATTAAAGGTGTTAGAGGCCAAGGTTATGCTTATGCTCCATTCATTTTAAAAGAGTGTTTGGCTGATACGTTATTGCAAACAGCGGGCATGAATGCTCCGCCTACTCTCCTAAATTTAGGTTATTTACGCACTATTGCCACTTTTATTCACAAGATTTTGCGTTTGTTGTTTGCAATCTGGCAGACAAAATCTAGAATGGTGTTATCAAATGGAATAAATAGCATTCTGTTTATAGTTAATTAGAATATAGGCTGACCATCATGAAGCTACAACAATTAAAATACATTGTCGAAGTGTTAAACCACAACCTTAATGTATCGGCAACTGCGGAGAGCTTATTTACCTCGCAGCCGGGGATTAGCAAACAGGTAAGAATGCTTGAAGATGAGTTGGGGGTACAAATTTTTGCCCGCAGTGGTAAACATTTAACCCATGTGACTCAGGCCGGGCAGGAAGTGATTGCTATCGCGCAAGATATTCTCGGTCAAATCGACAGCATCAAAGCCGTCGCCAGAGAATATACCATGCCAGATCAGGGCAAGTTAAATATTGCCACCACCCACACTCAGGCGCGCTATGCATTGCCGACAGTGATCAGCGATTTTATGAAAAGTTATCCTAATGTATCTTTGCATATGCATCAGGGCACGCCGCAACAAATCTCCGATGCAGCCGCCAAAGGTGATGCCGATTTTGCTATCGCCACCGAAGCCATGCACCTGTACTCTGATTTGATCATGTTGCCTTGTTATCACTGGAATCGTTGCATTTTGGTCAGACCCGAGCATGAACTGGCCAATTTGAGTAGCCAAATTGCCATTGAGGATTTGGCCAAGTTTCCGTTGGTAACTTACGTGTTTGGTTTTACTGGTCGCTCGGTGCTTGATAAAGCGTTTCAACGTAAAGGTCTCAAACCGAGGATCGTGTTTACCGCCACAGATGCCGATGTGATTAAGACCTATGTGCGATCGGGCGTTGGGGTAGGGGTGTTGGCCTCAATGGCGATTACACCAGCGCTAGACAGCGATTTGGTGAAGATTGACGTGAGCCATTTGTTTGAAGCCAGTACCACCAAAATAGGATTCAGAAAAGGCACTTTCTTGCGCAGTTATATGTTTGATTTTATGGAGCGGTTTGCCCCGCATCTAACCAAGACGGTGGTCGAGCAGGCTTGCCAAATGCGTAATCAGGAAGAGATTAATGCGTTGTTTGAAGAGATTGAGTTGCCTGTCTTATAAGGTATGAGACATGAGGTATGAGTTATAAGGTATGAGGTATGAGTTATAAGGTATGAGTTATAAGGTATGAGGTATGAGTTGTGATATAGGGTGCAGGCACCCTATCATCACTCATACCATAACTTTTCAGCGTGCTTAGCTTTTGTTTCAGAACAAGGCATTATCGCACGGAAAATAGGCGCATATAAGATATATGCAACTATTTGAGTACGATAATAACGCAGTTATGGAGCAAAAGATGAGTGCGCTAGCCTTCGGTAATGGCTTTGATTGCATCACCTGGGTCAACTTCAAGGGCGGTGCAATAGCGCATAAACTCAACCACGTCGAGACGGCGCTCTTGGTGTTCGATTTTTCCGACGAATGAATGTGGAGTGCCAATGATTTGCGCCAATGAGCGCATTGTGTGACCTTTTTCTTTACGTTTGTCTTTTAGCCATGCCGTTAATTTTGCATTTTCTTCTGAAGCGACTGTTTTACCCATCATAAGTATAAACCTTCTTAAATCTGTTGTGATTAATATCAACTAAACCGTGTTATCACCGACCAGCTTCCTGTGGTTGGAGATTGTTACTGTGATTGTTGATGACTATTGTCCATCTGTGTTTATGCGGTTGGTATAATAGGAAACTATTGCAATTAATCTTACAAATGTTTCTAATACATAACATAACCGATGAGGTCAGTGTAAAAAATCCCGCTATTAAAACAAGAGCCAATCACCTACATCTGACACTCACTTATGGATTGTATATAAAAATTTGTGCGACATTTAGTATTTTTTTATTATCTCATCGGACCAAAGTAGGTTATGATCCAGTGGTTGGTTTTGGGTTAATCGCGTCGTGGTTTTTTTATGTATTTGTTAAGGTGTCGTTGTCCTGCACAGGTGGGACACCCTATGAATCAACAAGTTATGTTTTATTCAGCTGGTGAGTGCTGTCGCAGTATGGCCTCAATGAACGTTTTTGAATGGCTACTGAATCCGTTATTATTTCAAAGCACGGATGTTTTAGGGATTTTTTGTAAAGAGACAGAAAAATGAAATCACATTTAGAATATTTTTTTTATGAATCTATGTTTAGTCCTCGGGTTAGACAAACAAAACGCAATAATATTGAAAATGCGGTTTATGAAGATGTTGCGCAAATTTTAAATGATGATGAAAAATTAAAGCAGTATTTGCCGCTTCGCTCTGAGGCGATTATTGAATTGCTAAGGGTTTTATCGGGACCTGGCGCTGATATTGGCGATATTGAAACGGTGATTAGTCGCGAACCTGTGGTGGCGGTAAAAGTAATTGCTACCGCCAATAGTCCGCTTTATACTAATACCAGCACGACCAACGTCAATCCACTGTTACCCGTTGATAATTTACGGGATGCCATTACTCGGGTGGGGATCAGCGGAATCAACAATCTTGCCAACAATTATTTGTTGCAAGAGTCGATGACGGTGAATCTTGAGAACTATCAGATGTTTGGCAAAACCATCTGGCAGCACTCGTTACACGTGGCTTTTATTTGTCATGATTTGGCTGGTAGAAATGATCATGAGAATCCGGCGTTATGTTACCTGATGGGCTTGGTTCACGATATTGGCAAAATAGTGATTTTTAATGTGTTGTCTAATGCCTATAGCGAGCGCTCAGCAGATTATTTGCCGTGTAGTAAACTCTTTATTGAGTTGATGACCAATAAGTCAGCCTTGATTACCGAGCGTATCATTGAGAACTGGCACTTTCATCAAGTGATAGTGGATGCGGTTAAACGCCAAAAACACCAGAAAAAAACAGGTATGGCGCAGATGTTGTATGTGGCTAACTTGTTGAGCGAATCTTATATCATGATCAAAAACGGCTGCTTTGAAGGCCAAGATGGCATTGATTTTTTGGTGAAGAATCATGATTTGGATCAGCAGTATGTCGACGAATTTTTTAATGTCGCTGATACCATTGGCGATGTTTGTAATGCTTAGTATTCATAATTAAATACCTTGGCTCAGTTTTGGATCTTATTTGATTTTGGATCCTTAACAGGGGACGAATTAAGGTAATAGTTTCTTTGTTCCTGCTAATTTAGGTTACATTTCATGCATAATTAGGTTACATTAATGCTTCTTGAAATTTCGATTGTGTAAAAAAGGAAAGTGTAATGGTAATTAGTAGAGGCTCTGTGCTTGGTAAAACGGTATCTTCGAACGAAAACATCCGCTTGACAGGCTGGTTAAAAGAGAAACGTTTAGAAAAAGGGTATACTATGCGTAGTTTTGCCCAGGTATTGGGCGCTCCCCATACCTTCGTCGGAAAAATTGAAAATTGTGAACGTCGTCTAGACGTTGTCGAATTTGTTAAATACTGCAAGGCGTTAGAAGTCGATCCTAAAGATGGCATCGACGCTTTGGGTGATTAAGCCGTTACTGACTTAAAACCAAAAAAGGGCAGGTTGCAAAACCTGCCCTTTTTTGGTTTTAAAATTCAATAAAAGCCGCCGATGCAAACCCCTCGGCACAGCCGAGGGTTTGTATCGGCGGATTTTATCTAGTCATTTTCTTGACAAACACCACCACAAACAGCGCTAAGGTAAAGCTGCCTGAGAAGGCTTCGAGCGCGGCGACGATTCTGGATAGACCAATGGGGGTGATATCGCCGTAACCGAGCGTGGTGAAGGTGACCACGCTAAAATACAGGCAGCTGGCAAAGGCGTAAGCGTTTTGTTCTAATGAATGAGCAAGGTTGAAGGCGGTAAAGACACCATCAGCTTGAACGCCGAGGGCAAAATAGCACAAAGAGCAGATGAAAATCAGGGTCATTGAAAACGAGATCACATTGAGTGGCTTTTCGCCGTAACCACAGAATAAATCAACAAAACGAGAACTTATTCTTGGAATTGAGAGTTTGGGGTGTTGCAAGCGGCGCATGATCAATTCTTTGTGGGCAAACTTTCCGCTCAGTTCAAATAAACCTTGTTGTTCGGCGGCTTTGCGCAAATCTCGATATATTTCTTCGGACTGCTCAAAATTATCCAGCGCCTTACTCATGTCATGGTCTTTTTCGGCCTGTTTTCCCACCACTTCTTGTTGTAATGTGTTGCCGACATTGATTTTATCTAGCCTTGCACCTGTGAGTTTGACCCCGAGCAAATTGGTATCTTCAAAATTACAACGGTGCAGATTGGCACCAGTCAAATTTGCTTTCATTACCGACCCTTCTTTTAGCGTCAGGCTAAACAGGTGGGCATTGCCTAAATCGGCGCGGTAGAGGTCTGAATAGGACAGGTCGTAACCTTCATCTTTGCCGCGTTTGACGAGGTTGATACCTTTGAGGTTGGCGCGTTTTAACTTCAGCCCTAATAAAAAGTTGCCTTCGTGGGCGTATTCTTCGAGTTTTTCACATAAGTCGAGGCCACTCTTGTCAAACTTAGGATCATGCCAAAAGCAATAACCCGCCCCCATTTCAGTATTAGGGCACGATCGACCATCAGGGGTGACATATTTACATTGACTGAGTTCAGGCATTAAAGATTATTTTCAACGAATTGAATATTATTAATTTAATTATTAACAGTATTACATATTTGTGCAATAAAGATTTTCAGATATTTTTTTGATATCGCGATTGAGGGTGATAAAGAATGGATAAAAGGAGAAGTATTAAAGGCTTAGAATCAAAGTGGTGGAGGGGGAAGGATTTGAACCTTCGAAGGCTGAGCCGTCAGATTTACAGTCTGATCCCTTTGACCACTCGGGAACCCCTCCACATTGATTTGCTGTTTCTTTTAAACTTAATACAAAGATAGAGAAACGATTGAAACTGCCGACTTTTATTTACAATTGGTGCAAATGAAAGTGGTGGAGGGGGAAGGATTTGAACCTTCGAAGGCTGAGCCGTCAGATTTACAGTCTGATCCCTTTGACCACTCGGGAACCCCTCCACGTTTCGAGCGAGAATATTAACAGAACTTTTGGCCATGTAAAGTAAATAAATCTAAAAAATGACTAAAATATTACAGGCTCCGGCCGATAAACTAAGTAATTGAAAACAACTGATGTTTTAATATGCAAACCGCAGATATTTTAGTCAACGAACTACAATTAGGCAGCCAACTAGCCAATGCCGTAAAACAAAAGCGTTCATCAGACTTTGGTTTGTTATTGGCGATGATGTCACACAATGTGTTAGACCATGCCGCATTTTGTTTACCTGATGATAGCCCGGTGCATACCTCTGCTGACGAAGCACAATTAAGACAACAGTTGGGACTCGCCCAACCGCAAGTTTTTTCTGCATCAGAAAACAGTGTCACTCAGGCATTGTTACTGGGAGTTGATTTGCATACCGAAGGTTTGACTGAAGTGAAGCTTAAGGGTTACCTCGACCCCGAGCCATTGGCCGTAGTCGACGATTTCAATCATATCCCTAGTGAAATTATTGCTAACTGCGAACCTGCCGTGAGGCAGCGCTACGAGCGTAAAGAAGATAAAGTGTCCGAGCCGTTAGATCATAACCCAGCTGGTTTATACGAAGTGTTGCAAGACATGGCGGCTTAATCGCTGTGTGAAGATTAAATTCATCCATGCCTCTATTTCAAGGGGCTGAAAACTCCGAGTACTCGCTTCCCGCTCCCTTTCGGTTTTAGTTAAGAATCTTCACCAAATCGCGCTGTAGAATCTCGAACCACCAAGTGAGGCACAAACTGATTAGTGACCCCTGTGGCCGTCTGCTGCCTAGTCGCGGCAATCAACAAAGAAGCGGCATGTTGTGCAATGGTCTCATTAGGCTGATGGGCGGTGGTCAGTTTAGGCCAAGTTTGACGAGAGAATGGGCTATCCTCAAATCCGATGATAGACAATTGCTCTGGCACACTGATGTTCATCAGGCGGGCGGCGAATAATGCGCCGGCCGCGATTTCATCGTTACAAGCAAAAATTGCGCTGGGACGTTGTTTGCCATTGAGTAGCTGATTGGCCCCCTGTACACCAGATTCAAAAGAGTACTCTCCAGATATCACCAGCTTGTCATCAATGGTGATGTCGTTATTGTCCAACGCCTCGCGATAGCCATCAAGGCGCTCATGACTTGACATATGTTCCATGCCACCATTAATAAAACCAATGCGTTGATGACCGAGGTCTATCAGGTGTTGGGTGACGTTGGTCGCGGCATCCCGGTCATTAACCATCACACAGGGTGAAAGGTCATCAGGACTTTCTTTACCGGATACAATTCGAATGATGTGGACATCAAGCAGACTCAGGGCACGAACAATTTCTGGCATTTCAGAAAAAGGTGGTGTCAGTACCAAACCAG
>JBLGCB010000375.1:0-6879 GCA_047617105.1 Phenylobacterium sp.
ACGATATCAAAGTGTTGCAGTTTGTCGTCGCCATCAAGTAATTTGGGGTTGCGAATGGTGTCACCCCATTCTATGCGGTGGTTGTCTTCACCGTGCAAAAACATGTTCATTTTGGCCAGTGCCCAAGTGCTGCCAATGGCCTCTTGGCCAAACAGAGCATATTGTTTTGAACCTGCATGGGCTTTTTTGATTTGATTGGCACATTTAAGCAGCAATGAACCAGACCCACAGGCCGGATCGCAAATTTGATCACCTTCTTGTGGGGCCACCAATTCAGCGATAAGTTCTGACACTTCTGGTGGGGTATAGAATTCGCCAGCAGATTTACCAGACGTAGAGGCAAAGTTTTTAATCAGAAATTCGTAAGCGCTGCCAATGATGTCGAGTTTACCCACTTTGCTGGGCCGTAAGTCTAGATCTGAGTGGGCAAAGTCTTCGAGTACATGACATAAAATATCATTTTTCTGTTCTTCTTCACCCAATTTATTGGAGTTAAAAATGATGTCCTGAAACACATCGCCGAGCTTGGTCAGGTTGGCGTCTTCAATGGCGTTTAATGCTATGTCGATGCGTTCGCCGTTACCGGGTTGCTTACGTTGTTTATATAAGGTTGAAAAACGGGCTTTTTCTGGCAATTGAAAACGCTCATTTTCGAGCATTTTGTCGATTAACTCAGGGTGTTTGGCATATTGTTTTTTATAATCATCGGCGTGATCTTGCCATACATCCGAGATGTATTTTACAAACAGCATGGTCAGTACGTAGTCTTTGTAAATGCTGGGGTCAACGGTGCCGCGAAAAGTATCACAGGCACTCCAAACCGCTTTATTGACTTTGTCTTGCAAGGAACTGTCGGCCAAATCGTTCATCAGGGTTTTCCATTTGTTGGTGTCAGCGGGTTATTAGGTTTATCAGCCATCATTACAGCGCGTCATTATAATCTATGGGGCAATAATGCGCTGAGGTAATTCACAGAGTTGTGGTTAAGTGCTTAGTAATTGGTCGGTTTGTTGGGGCACAAACTTAGGTGAGTGTGAAATTACAGTGTTGTTGGCTGAAAACGCAATATGCTTGATGATGAGAGATTTTGGTAAGCCATTGTTTTATAGCCTCTTTAGTAGTTTTTGTTTTTATCGTATGCTATAACATGTTTTTTAATATGATAAGGAAACAATAAAATGAAAATTCAAAAGAAACTGATGGCTTTGGTATTGTCTATGGGGATTGGCATCAGTGCTGCTGCATCTACTGCTAATGCAGCGTCTGACTGCTGTTATGATTTGTGTAGTCGGTCTGGACCGCCACATGCGGGGTGGATGATTCAATGCTTAGACGAATGCCGTACCACCAGCGCTCGCAATGGTCATTGCTACCTGCCTTAATCACAATGGTTTGAATTTGTCAGAAAATCGCAGTATCCGTTGATGCTGCGAACATTATGGGATGTATTTTTCTTAAGCCTCAAACGATGCCATCCAACTAAAAAGTAACTGTTAATCTGCTATTTTACTTATTCTATTCTTGCCGTCCCAACGTATCCAACCAATGCTTCAGCATATTCGCAAACACAGGTGCGTAAGGCATAAGCTGGTTATTTACAGGTGTACTAATATCGTCGATAAGCATTTGAATCAGTTCTTCATCTTCACTTTCAAGCGCTTGAACGGGATTGATATCATAAGAATACAACAACTGACTAAAGAGCATTTTTCTGGTTTCGATTAGCTTGCGATTGTTTTGCACTTTTTCGCATGGCGCAACTCCAGCTTACGGATCAGTAAACGGGCTTTCATTAATTCAATATGATCGACGGGCAATTGCTGACAAAGCTCATCAAAAAGCTTCTGCGCTTGGCCTATTTGCCCACCTTGGATATGATCAAGCAGTAGGTTAAGTTGTTCGTTAATTTCAACATTGCGAATATCCGTATCCATGGCCTCAAGCAATACCTGATTCACATCAAGACCATACAGTGGGTCCATTTCAGTTAATTCACCATCATCTAGTAGATAACATAAAATGTCTTTGCTATCACTGATCAGCAGTGGTGAATGGGTGGTCAATACAAACTGACAGTTGGGAAAGGTGTTGCTAAGCCGGGTGGCCAGCGTTCGTTGCCATTTGGGATGAAGATGTAAATCAGCTTCATCAATAAGAACAATACCGTCACCGTGCAATGGGTTGTCCAGTGAAGGATTCATCATGGCCAAACGTCTGGCAATATCACCTATTAGTGCCATCAGCGATTTTTCACCTTGAGACAACTGGTTGACACTGAGGCATTGTTCATTCTTATCAACAAACATTTGCAGCATCGGACTGCGCTGCACTCTAAGGTTGGTAAAGCTAGGCATGAAAATACTAATGGCGGTTCTTACTGCGGCTAATTGGCTGTCTTGCGCCGGTGCTTTAAATTTGGTGAGTTTTTCCAAAGCGGTTTTGGACACACCCTCAGTGGTGATGTCTGTGGTTGCGTTGGTAAATGCTTCAAGCACTGCTTTGGCTGCGGATGCGCCGGATTCATTTTCTGTATCTTCTCTGTTTCTGTACCATTCAAAGAAGCCCTTAAAATCAACCGTTGTCGCCAGCAGGTTTTCGTAGCCATCCAATTGGTTTGCCATGGGTTTGTTTTGGATTTCAAGTGAGATATCACGAACAAAACGTTCGGCGGGATAATAGGCGATTAAAGGAAAGGCATAATGGTGATCTTGAGTGAACTGGGTTCTGTAGTGTTCTGCCAGTTTTGAGGCTTGCTGTAGGTCGCTCTTTTTAACGCCATTATAATCTATGGCACAATAATGCGCTGAGGTAATTTGCAGAGTTTCGCTTAAGTGCTCAGTAATTGGTCGTTTAGCTGAGGTTGCTGCGACATTCCTAACCCATAAGCACCGCTTTTAAATCAGCCTTTTGATACAACGGATGCGCCGGTTCACCCGATTTATTGATCTTTAAACAATGCAGATTGGGCAGTCGCGCCCTGACTTTTTTCGAACGTCCTAAGTAAACACCATCATTGCCCCATGCCGCCACCACCAAACCCGCTTCGCTGGCCAGTTTTTTAAGCCACTTATTGTTTTGGCTGCCAACCGGATTGTCTGCTAATTTCATCACTGCAGGGTCGGTCGCCCGAAAGGCAAAAAGATTGGCCATGCAAACACCACCAAAACCCCATGATTTCGCATAATTGATGCATCGAGTTAAGGTCGGATCATCGAACTTCTCATCTGCTGTAGAAGGGTTTAAACCAACAAACATCACATAAGGTTTTGAATCATCCCATGTTCGCCATAACGCGTAACGGTATTGTCTGCACCTTGATAACTTTGCTGTGTTTTTCATCGCTGTGCCTGAGGTCATGGTTTCCTGTATGTTGGCATAACCACCACTTTGTGAACAGCTACTTTTGATTTATCGGTTAAAAAACCAGCACCTCAGTACGCTAAATTGTGTCACTTTGTATATTATGGTGATTTAAGTTAAGCCATGTTTCACAAGGCTTTGCTGATGCCTTGTATCTAAGTGTATCTAGTTAACCAGTATTTAACATTTAGTTGCTTATGCAACAATCTGGTTTAACTTGAAAGGGTTAAGCTGTTGAAAACCTTTGCTATTTAACCAATGTATCGATAAATCATCAATCCATTCTGATCCACTCAGTATTGAAGTTAGCAAATCTTTGCAAATGTTACAGATTGTTGCTTTTTTGTTTTGTGCACACTATTGTTGAGCGGCAGCTTAACCCGCTGCTTTTTATTTGCAACAAATGACAACGTTGTCATTTGTTACGAAACAATCTGACCCAGACAACAATAATCAGAGGAAACAACGTTGAAATCACATACACAATTCGCCAGTCTCTTTGCCGTTTCGGCATTGGCTATGTCGGTTAATGCTGCGACGCCAAGCAGTAATCCCAGCAACAACTACAGCAGTAACGCGCAGGGTTATGATACTCCACTGACGGTATCCGACAGTGGCGATTATATTATCAAGATTAACACCAGCGACAGCACGGCCAGTCAGCTGCTACAACAACTGAGTGCTGATCAGGTATCGACCCTAAGCAGCGATCCTAACAGCAAAATGGTGGTGGTTAGCCTTGATTTTGCCGCGGCGCAACAACTGTTAAGCCATTCTGCTGTCAGTTATATCGAAGCTGATAATTATCAACAATTTTATGGCAAGGTGGCACTAAGCAATGTACTAAGCAATGATCACAGCGATGGTTTCAACTTGGATCCGACCTATGACCCAACCAATGATCAATTCGATGATACTTTTTATGCCACTTCGTTGGAAATTCTCGAAAGTCTTAATAGCTCAGAACATACGCCTTATGGGGTTAAACTGGTGAATGCCGATAAAGTGCCTGAGCCTGATGTCAACAATAAAACCGTCTGTATTATCGACTCTGGTATGCAAGCCGATCACGATGATTTTAATGGTTTGCCAGTGCGCGGTAATCACAGTGATTACTCTGGTTTTTGGGATACCGACCAAGTGCAACATGGCACTCATGTCGCTGGCACCATTGCCGCGGTTGAAAATGGTACTGGTGTGGTAGGGGTGATTAAAAATGGCAATGTGAATGTTTATGTGCAGAAACTGTCCAATGGCCAGCCGGGCAATAATATCCGCATCAGCCACGAAATCGAAGCGATGGAAGTATGTGCCAATCAGGGCGCAGATGTGGTGTCGATGTCATTTGGTGGTGCGACGCCTTATAACGCGCTTAATGAAGTCATTGATCGCTTGACCGACCGTGGGGTGTTATTTATTGCCGCCGCCGGTAATCATGGCCGTAAAGTGCCACAACGCATTTGTGATAAACAACCGACACCACAGAGAAAAGCGGCTTGTGAAAATGCCCATAAAGCGAAGCATTTTCCGGCGTCTTATCATAATGTGATGTCGGTTGCGAACATCGATTCGCTTAAGCGTAAAGCCAACTCGTCACCCATTAATGACAGTATTGAAGTGGCAGCACCAGGCACCCAGGTATTGTCGACAGTGGCCAAACCTCGTGAGATTATTTCTTTAAAAGTGGCTGGTGTAACAGCTGCCGTGGCCCATATGGGCAATACCAGCACAGATTTTTCTCATGAGTTGCTGGCCAGTGCGACGTGTGGTGTTAATAAGTGTGCTGATGAGGGTGATAAGTTTGTTGGCAAAGCGTGTTTATATCAGTTTGATTTTAGAAACTTTGATATTTCAACACCTGCCAATAACTGTGCCGCCAGTGGCGGTAATATGTTGTTGATGTATCCGCCTATTCCGGGAATGGGGCCGATTCGTGGTAACTTTGGTACTGCTTTTGACTTCCCTATTTTATCAGTTGGTAATAATACCGGCATGGCGTTGGTCAACAATCCTAGCAAAATGCTCGACTTTAATGCCTTTAGTACCCGTCATAACTTCTTATCTGGCACGTCAATGGCGACACCACATGTCTCTGCGGTAGCGACCAAAGTGTGGAGTCTTAATCCGCAATGTAGCAATCGACAAATCCGCAAAGTGTTGCAGCATACCGCCAATGATTTGGGCGAGCAGGGCAGAGATATTGCCTTTGGTTTTGGTTTGGTCGATACTCAAGCTGCCCATCACTATATACAGGCCAATGGTTGTGATACCCCGGTTCAGGCTTGTCCAGACCAGTGGTATTGGAACCAGGCTTATGTCAAAGGTGAGCAGGTGACGCTTGATGGTCATATTTATCAAGCGAACTGGTGGTCGAAGCAATCTCAACCTTCAACCAATAGTGGGCCGTGGAAAGCGGTTGCAGCTTGTCGCGCTGAGTAGGGTTTGAGTCGTGCTTTAAAAATGTGTCAAGGCGGCCAATCTAATGGCCGCCATTGGCAATAGCACTTATCGCAAAACCACTTTGATCCGCTAGCCAACCGCCCATATGCTATGCTTAACTTACCCTCACCGATAAACACCCACTTCATGCGTTTGATTATTGTCTTGTTTCTTTTAACATTACTCTGTACGTTTACCCTCCAGGCCGCGGGCCCTGCTGATACCTCTACCGTTCGTTTTGATCGTTTGTCTATTGAGCATGGCCTGTCCCAAACGGCTGTTAACAGCATTGTGCAAGACCACCAGGGGTTTTTATGGTTTGCTACCGAAGACGGGCTTAATCGATATGATGGTTATAGCTTTAAGGTCTTTCGCCATAACCCTGATGATGTTAAAACGATTTCGCACAATAACATTAATATTCTCTATGTCGATTCAAACGGGATTTTGTGGATTGGCACTCGTGGCGGCGGCTTAAACCGCTACAATGCAGATACCGAACAGTTTATTCACTATCAATATCACAACGATGACAATAACAGCCTGACCCATAACAGTGTGTGGGCCATTGTCGAAGAGAGTCCCGGCGAGTTGTGGATTGGCACCTTAGGCGGCTTAAACCATTTTGACCAGGCCTCCGGTCAGCTTGTGCGTTATCAACATAACAGCCAAAACCCCAACAGTTTAAGCAATAACGCGGTGCGTTCTTTGTTCAAAGACCAGCAAAACCAGCTTTGGGTAGGCACCCTTGGCGGCGGTCTTAACCGCTTTAACCCGCAATCGCAAACTTTCAGCCACTATCGTTATAATGCGGCAAACGCCGATAGTTTAAGTCACGACTATGTTTATGCCATCGAACAGGATAACCAGGGTTTATTGTGGCTGGGTACTCCCAATGGCTTAAATCGTTTTGATAGCAACCAAGCCCATTTTACGGTGTTTAACCACCAGCCAAGTGAACCCGGTAGCCTCAGTTTGGACAATGTCAGAAGCCTATTTAAAGACCGTGAGGGCACGCTTTGGGTCGGCACCAATGGAGGAGGATTGAACCGTTTTCATCCCAATAGCGGCACGTTTAGT
>JBLGCB010000376.1:0-6851 GCA_047617105.1 Phenylobacterium sp.
TGGCCAGTAATTGTGGTCGTTGAATTATGATTATCGATTGGTTGTTTTCAGTAGAGCTCATCTTTACTAATCCAGTATCTAGTAGCTCCTTCAATAGGGAGTGATCTATATGTTGGAGAAGCTCTTTACGACGGATCATAAAAGTTGAAATTGAGGCTAAACTTAATGAAGTTGAGCGTTTACTATCAATGTAATCAGCAACTACTGCTTCACAGATATCTTGGTAAAGGTTACGTAAATCGTGCGCCTCTTTGTAATTTTGGCGAGTATACAATAATAATTCAGGACCAAGTAAAGAGGGGAGTTCAGAAATTAGAGCTTCATGGTCGTTATTGGCGTCTATTGTGGATGCTGCTAACGCTCTGAGGATGGAAGGCTGGCGAAATTCAGGGGATCTATGTGCCCCTAACATTAAGCTAATGTTATTTTTATAAAGGACTTTTAGGGCATTTGAGTATTCAGAGTCATTAAGAACTTCAACGTTAATCTTGGTGGCGCAGCGGCCAATCCCAGTTGGTTTTTCTGAGTTTTCTTTTTTTGTTAGTTTGTTCGAAATAGTGTCGTCGCAGGTAAGGATTATTTTTATTCTTGAGCCGAATTGCTGATTAGCTAGGGTTTCGATGTCTCTTCGAACTTCATTCTTTTGCGGTCCAATACCATCAATCGCCAAAATTAACTTAGGTCCAGTGCTATTAGAAAGCCGACGTAGCCAAGTCATTATATCGTCTTTAGAAAATGTAAAGCCCAACTCTTGGCTAAAGATATTCGCTAAATTTTGAAAAACACCATGGCTTTCACCACTATCGGCCTCAATAAAGAGCATTGCTAAATCGGCAGAATTTTGTATACGAACAGCAAGTTCATAAACGATGTTGCTTTTTCCGACTAATGGAGGGCCATCAATTATTACTATTTTTTTAGGCCCGTCTAGTGCTGATAACACCTTTTCTGTAGATTCTCTTGGTATATTGAATTCGGTAGTAAAAGGGTAACTTAAATCACTAATTTTACCTGTTTGTTCGGAGAGTGTTATTTTGGTGGTGGTATTTACAAAAGACATCCAAAGATTTGAATCGGGGCCGAGTAGAGTATCTACAGCTTGTTTAATATCTTGTTCGGCAATTTTACCAATTGAATTTATTAGCTGAGCCATTTCTGTTTCAGACGGAGTATCAGGTTTCCATTCAACACCCGTATATGTTGCTAGTATTTTTGTTTTACCTCCGTTAGTGAGAATCACTAATGGAGGCATAGGCGAATGCATTCGAGCATAGGATAACCCCTGCTCTTCATCGGCTGTGGTTAAATTACAACCGGGCCGCTTTAGCTCCAATATTGCTAACGGTTTCCCTTTTGTATATATAATAATATCTGATCGGGCTTGTGACTTGGAACTTTCTATTCCATTTATAGTTATGTTGTTTCTACCAAACTTGATGCTAAATGTTTCTTGATGTTTGATATCTTCATCTTTGAGCCATGGAAAAGCATTCCTAAGTACTGGACGAATGCGAGCTTCTAAACTTGCTTCTGTTTGACTATTAGTAATTTTTTTTATCGACATTTAGTTAGTATACTTTCGGAAATATAAGAATGTTATGTTACTAAGGATAAGGTTTAATAGGTAGGTTTATTTATGGAAAATAACCAAGGATAAAGTGAAAGCGTTAGATTATTTGTCATTTTTCATTCTAGCCAAAAACTCAGTCATATCCTGATTCTTCACTCGGTGATAAACCTCCTCAACTGGTAACGTTAACCCAATCGATTCAAAAGTAACTTCATCACCCAAAAAGTAATGCTTCGGTTGCCAACCTTCACTTCTACGCACCACTTCAATATCAACGAAATCTTGTTCTATGAGCACATATTCTTGCAGAGTAGGGATGTTGATGTAATTAAAACGTTTGGTGGTTTCATCGATTCGGCGAGTAGTCTTTGATAATACTTCAACGATGATGGTTGGGGTCTCGGTGAAGATGGGTTGTGACTCGTCAAAATCACAAACGACCATAACATCAGAATAAAAGAAGTTTGAGTTGACCTTAATTTTCATGTTTGAACCGAGAGGTTCACATGTTGAGTTTTTCAGGTGAGCGCCAAATTCAGCTAATATATTGCCTGCTATTCTTGCGTGGTTAGCACTGGCACCCGATACTGGATAGACTTGACCATCGATCAGGTGATGCTTGATATCGCGGGCCAATTCACTTTCAAGGTATTCCTTCTCACTGATGAGCGTTGTTCCTTGTGAGTTGGGCATCAATATTATCCTCGATGGCGGTTTGTGGTGATTAGCTGATTACAGCTGGACTACGGTTGAGATTATACTGCTTCAACAACACCAAGGCACTGTTTATTTTGGCGATGGCTCACCAGGTGTCGAGCCAGTCCATCATGGCCTCATTACTGATGGTTTCACCATTTTCTTTATAGGCCTTCCAGCGCTCAAGCGTTTCACTATCTGCTTGTTTCATGTCGTGATGGCTCTTACCTTTGGATGTCATATCTTCCAGTTTGGTTTGCGCAACCAAAGCATCAATGGTACGCATGGTGGTTTTGTCAACGGTGCCAGTGGCATGAAAGCGTTGCGCCATTTGCTGCATTTTGTCGAGCCTGGAATCAGTCATTTTGTATCCTCTTAACCCCTTATGGACTGTTTCAACAGTTTAAGTTGTTTGACAATACCATACTCTTTTATGACCCTCAATGTTTGACTTTACGATGCTGGTGGGCGAATGTTTTAGTAGCATGTATAAATAGTCAACAAGCGGTTAACGATCACTACGTGTAAGTCCACGAGGAGATAATGCATGGTAAAGGGGCTACCACTGTTGAGTACCAATGCAAGCAAGGAAAATATGACGAGTGCTAAATATTCGGTATTAGTGTGCATTCGGAATTTTGGCGTCTTACTGCGATATGATAGTAAAAATTCCGATTAAACTCGAAAACACGACATTTCGCGACCTGACCCCGCTCTCTTACACGTTCGGAATTTTGGCGTCTTACTGCGATATGATAGTAAAAATTCCGATTAAACTCGAAAACACGACATTTCGCGACCTGACCCCGCTCTCTTACAGTGCGTCGCTAACACTCCCGTTTATAGATACTACCTGACCCCGCTCTTAACCCCGCTCTCTTAAATGCCTAGAACTGGTCGTTTGTCTATCATATCTTTTTATTTCAATAAAAGGTCAAAAAGCTTGGTTTGGCCATGAAATGAGATGTTAATTAATCGATATCTATATATTCTTCCCAAAAACATAATTAGTAACATATTAATAATAATAAATGAGTTGCTAAAGCCTGTTGAAACATAAATAATGCCGCGCTGTTGTGATGGTACTTAGTTTGACCGCTTTTTAATGAATTGTAAACTATTGTTGACAATAGAATTTTAACATACCCATAACCATTCTTAAACATATTAGAAACAAAAAATGATAGCCGAAACAATGTTTCGGTGACGCTTAGGAATCATCAGTAAATAACATCCGAAACTGACTTGTCTCTTTATCCTGTTTCTGCGTTAGGCAAAGCGTTGTGTAGAACGACTACACGCCCCTTTGCCTGCCTGTAACGACAGCCCGGTTGAAACAGAATAAATATCCTGCCTCAGTTTGGGATCTTATTTAATTCCGCTTCCTTAGAATTTGAACTAAATAAGATTCTTAGTGGTTGTAAGAAATAGTAATTATCGGCTGTGCCGTGTTAAGGAGATAAATTTGAGTATGTTTTCAAAATTCCCTATTTTTTCAAGGGTGTTTGTGGTGGTATTATTGCCATTGGCGATAGCTTGTTACTTTGTCGCCCATGAATACCTCACTTCACCATTGCCCCAGCTTAATGGCGATGTTGAGGTTGAAGGGTTGTATGCCTCCGTTAGCATTAGTCGAGACAGTAAAGGGCTGACTTATATTGAAGGTCAAAATGACCAAGATGTTTATTTTGCCACCGGTTATGCCCATGCTCAAGATCGGTTGTGGCAACTCGAAGTGCAACGCAGGCTAAGCCGGGGAACCTTGAGTGAAGCGTTTGGTCGTAGCACGGTTGAACGGGATATTTGGGTAAGAACACTGGGGCTTTATCAAGCTGCCGAGGCATCGCTGGCGCATCTGAGTCCACAGGCGGTTAAGTCACTGGAGGCTTATGCAAAGGGGATTAATGCCTGGCTTAAAGAAGGTCATGCGTTACCGATTGAATTCAGGGTGATTGGCATTGAACCTCAGCCCTGGACCGTGCTGGATTCTTTGGCTTGGGAGAAAGTGTTTGCGCTGAATTTGGCTGGCAACTACCGTAGCGAGATGCAACGTCTGGTGGGTATCAAGTATCTTGGTATTGAGCAATTAAGCATATTTTTCCCTGAAATCACTGAGTCGGTCGAACAGGCCGCGAAGGTGGCGGGGCTGTCTGATGTGACCAGTCTCGATTCACTGGTGGCCGCAACCGATGCGCTGGCGACAAAGTCTCAGGTCGGCGGGCAATATGTTGGCAGTAATGCTTGGGTGGTCTCGGGCAAATTAACCCAATCAGGCGCACCCATTTTGTCTAACGATCCTCACTTAGGCTTGCAAATCCCCTCGTTGTGGTATGCCCTGAGTCAAAAAGGTCAGCAGTTGAACGTGAGCGGTATGAGCCTGGTGGGATTACCAGTTGTTGTATTTGGTAAAAACCAGCATATCAGCTGGGGTGGTACCAATATGATGGCGGATGTTCAGGATATTTTCCTAGAGAAGATCAACCCGAAAAATTCGAAACAATTTTGGTTAGATGGCCAATGGCAGCCACTGAATAGCAGAACAGAAATCATTAATGTCAGGGCAGATTTTCCTTCGACCCTGAAAAAACCGCTGAATCCATTGCGCGTTGAAGTGCGCAGTACCGACAAAGGCCCTGTTATTAGTGATGTGCTTAGTGGTACCGAGTTGCCAATGTCATTGCGCTGGACGGCGCTGGATGATGATGATACCACTTATGAGTCTTTTTTCCGTCTCAGTTATGCCAAAGATTGGGCGAGCTTCAGGGCTGCGGTGGCTTACCATGTGGCACCGGCTTTAAACTTATTTTATGCCGATATGGCCAATAACATTGGTTTTCAGGGGGTCGGTCGTGTGCCCATCAGATACCAGGGCAACGGGACGTTGCCGACGTCAACCACCAACCACAGTGTTGATTGGACTGGGTATATTCCTTTTGCTGATATGCCCCACAGCTATAACCCTGAGCAGGGTTATCTGGTGAATGCCAACAATAAGAATGTCAACGAAGATTATCCTTACCTGATCTCCCATGATTTTGCCCCTGCTGCCAGAGCGCAGCGTATTGAGCAACTGTTGTTGGCCAAAACCGCCGGTGGCAACAAGTTGACCGTGGCTGATATGCAGCAAATGCAGGCTGATATCAAAGATTTGTCGACGCTTAAGCTGCTCAGTGTGTTTCAGGCGGTTAAAGGGACCACGGCACAACAACGTGAGGCGGTGTCTTATTTGCAAAAGTGGCAAGCACAGGCGGACAAAACCAGTGTCGCGGCGACGTTGTATTATGGTTGGTTGCGTCATTTGCGTGGTGCGCTGTTTGCCGATGAGTTAGAAGGATTTTGGAATAAACGCAGTGAAGCCAGTTATCTCAGCAACTATGGCAATTTGGTTCAGCCTGATACCATCGCCGGCTTATTAAATCAGTCGAGCCAATGGTGTGATGATGCGGGTTCTGCTGCCGTTGAAAATTGCGCTAGTGTACTGCTCAATTCGCTAGATCGTTTGTTGGCTGAGATGGAAAAACTGGTGAGTGATGATATGTCACAGTGGCAGTGGGGTGAGATTCAGCAAACGGTTTATAAACATAATCCGTTTAGCGATATCCGTGGATTAGCATCGCTGTTTGAAAGACGTGTCGCCACCGGTGGGGCGGTGAATACCATTAATGTTGCCGCTGGCCCCTATGTTGAATCTGAGGGATATCAGCAGACATTTGGTGCCGGTTTCAGGCAGATTATTGAGCTGTCAGTCAACCAGCCGCAACATTTGATGATCAATTCTACTGGCCAGTCAGGCCAGTTGGCCAGTCCGTTTTACGATGATATGGTCAACCTTTTTGAACAGCATGAGTATATTCATTTTGGCGCTGATAATGTCAGGCAAACCATCACATTAAGTCCGCTTTACGCCATTGAGGGTAAGTAATGAATTTTTATAATGTTTTTTCACGCACGGCACCAAATGTTGTGTTCATTGCCATTATGCTCGGTGCGTTGGCCGGGATTTGTTATTCGGCGTTGATCCCTTTGGTCGTCGCCAGTATTACCCCGGTAGACCCGGCATTTACTGAAGCCGCTGTCGAGGTGGATACGTTTTTATCTTTTGAGGTGTCAAATTATGCGCTGGCTGGGGTTTATTTGTTTGCCTGTATTCTCATTTTGCTGACCCGTAGTGCGTCTGAAATTATGCTGTTGCGGGTGGGGTCTGATGTCTCCAGAGATATTCGCACCCGTTTTTATCGCAGTATCAGCAATGCCCCTTTGTCCACCATCGAGAAAATGGGCTCAGCCAAGTTGATGGCGTCAATTAATATTGATGTGCCGCGAATTATTTCCGGCGCAAGAATGTTACCAGCGATTTTTATTAACCTGGTGACCCTGATCGGGATGCTGGGGTTTCTGATGTATCTTAATGCTGATGTTTTTAATCTGGTGATGATTTCTATTGTCGCGGGTATCGTGGTTTATCAGTTGCCGATGATGTTTGGCAGAAAGATTTTTGAGAAAAACCGTGAAATCAATGATGCGTTGCAAGAATCCACTCGTGGATTGATTTATGGTGCAAAAGAGTTGAAACTCGATGCGGGCA
>JBLGCB010000377.1:0-6828 GCA_047617105.1 Phenylobacterium sp.
AGAGCGATGGTAAGGCCATCACCGCTGGCGTGGTATTGGGCGATAAGCTGATCTTATCTTCTGAAGTCGGTATTAAAGTTATTCAAGGCGGGCAGTGGTAATCTTATGAATCTTTCTCACCTGATACAAAGAATTGAAGTGGTGATATTTCGCCATCGTTTACTGATTATTTTTCTGTTTGCCATTACCACGGTTTTTCTAGGGGTTAAGTCTACTGAAATTAAGCTTGGCGCGTCTTTTTCGAAAAACGTACCGCTGAACCATGACTACATGAAAACTTACCTTAAACACCAGAAGAACTTTGGTGGTGCCAACAGTGTATTGATCTCGGTATGCGATGCCAAAGGCGATATTTTTAACGAACCGTTTTTTACCGCGCTTAAAGGGGTTCATGACCAATTGTACTTTATCCCTGGGGTAAACCGGGTGCTGGTGAAATCGTTATTCTCGCCCAGTGTGCGTTTTGTTGAAGTGGTCGAAGATGGTTTTGCTGGTGGTCCGGTGATCCCCGCCAATTTCACATCGGATGCTGCCGGGTTAGCGGTGGTCAAAGGCAACATTGAAAAAGCCGGTATTGTCGGACGGATGATTGCCAGTGATTACTCTTGTGCCATGGTGTCGACTCAAATTCTTGAAATCAATCCAGATACCGGTGAAAAACTCGATACCCTAGCATTTGCCAAACAGCTTGAAAGTCAGGTGCGTGATAAGTTTGAAACCGACACCATCACCGTGCATATCATTGGTTTTGCCAAAATGGTTGGCGATGTGGCTGACGGTGCCAAAGGTGTGGTGGTGTTTTTTGCCATTGCCATCATGATCACCACTGTGCTGGTCTGGTTCTTCTGTAAATCAGTATTGCTGACACTATTGCCCATTTGCTGTTCGATTATCGCGGTGGTGTGGCAAATCGGTTTGTTGTCGGTGCTGGGTTTTAGTATTGATCCGATGTCGATTCTATTGCCGTTTTTGGTGTTTGCCATTGGCGTGAGTCACGGGGTGCAAATGATTAATGCACTGGGCAAACATGTGTCCACCGGATTACACGGTAAAGCGGCGGCACAGTGTTGTGTCGGGACGTTACTGGTACCGGGCATTGTCGCGTTATTGTCTGATACCATCGGCTTTTTGACCTTACTGACCATCGACATCGGCATTATTCGTGAACTGGCCATTACCGCCAGTATCGGTGTGGCGGTGGTGATTTTAACCAACCTAATCTTATTGCCTGTTCTGGCGTCATTTATTCGCTTTAAACCCGCTTATGTTGAGAAAATCTCGCGACCCAATCTGTTTGCTGAAAAATGCTGGCATGCCATGGCTAACGTCACCAAAACGCCAGTGGCGATTGGCGTGGTGGTGGCAGCGATAGCTTTATATGCTTTGGCGGCCCATGAAAGTGGCAAAATGCGCATTGGTGCGCTTCACGCCGGGGCACCAGCGTTACATGAATCTTCTCGTTATAATCAGGATACTGCGCTGATCACCGAACGTTATGCGATCACCGTGGATATTCTCAAAGTGTTGGTCGAAACCAAAGCCGATGCCTGTACTTTCCATGATGTGATGGATACCGTCGACCAGTTTCAATGGCGTTTAGAAAATATCGAAGGGGTGCAGTCGGCCATCAGTTTACCGTCGGTCGCCAAGCGGGTGAATGCCGGTTATAACGAAGGTAATGTTAACTGGCGTATCTTGCCTCGCAACTCACAATCGCTGGTGCAAGCCTCTGCTAGGGTAGAGACCAGCACCGGGTTATTAAACAGTGATTGTAGTGTGATGCCGATTGTGTTGTTTTTGCAGGACCATAAAGCCGAAACCATTAACCGGGTCATTGCTGGCGCTAAAGAGTTAGCTGCCGAGATGGAAACTGACGAGATCAAGTTTAAACTGGCCTCTGGTGCGGTTGGCGTGATGGCGGCGACCAACGAAGCGGTAGAAGCCGCGCAGACACCGATGATGGCTTATGTGTATGGTGCGGTGATTATCCTTTGCCTGATCTCCTTCCGCTCGGTTAAAGCCACGTTATCGGTGGTATTACCCTTGTATCTGGTATCGACCATGGCACAGGCACTGATGGTGCATTTAGAGATTGGTTTGACCGTATCAACCTTACCGGTGATTGCGCTGGGGGTCGGTATTGGGGTGGACTATGGGATTTACTTCCTCGCCAATATGAGTCCGATGATTTCTCAAGGTATGCCGATTAGCCAAGCCTATTTACAAGCGTTAAGAGAGCGGGGCAGTGCGGTATTGTTTACGGGTGTTACCTTGGCGATTGGCGTCAGCACTTGGGTGTTCTCGGCACTGAAGTTTCAAATGGATATGGGCATTTTGCTGACCTTTATGTTTGTGGTCAACATGCTCGGTGCGATTATTGTCTTGCCTGCGCTGTGTTCTTTGTTATGGCGTGATAAGAAAAAAGGCTGATTTGTAGGGTGCGCACTGCGCACCATTAATCTGGATTTATGAAAGCGTAGAACCATTCATTTTATTTGCACTTGTTGGCTGGGAGTCGGTATGATCAGCTAACAGAATGAATATGTACGGGTAAAATATTATGGCGTTGGCGATAAACGACATTAAAAGTATTACTCGTTTCATCGCCAAAGATAACCCTCACAGAGCGATTGCTTTTACCGAAAAATTAATCGAACATACCACAACCACGCTTTCCATCTTCCCAGAGTGGAGGTTATCGGTTTCGGCTAACTTAAGATATGGCCCAAATCAATACCTCCGGGGTGATTGATGTGCCTGGACAAGGCCAGCAGTATCCTTTTGACGTTGTGGCCAACCAAGTAACCGCAGTCGAATTACCCACCAGCTTAATGAGTCCAATCCCTTATTTTGACGTGGTGGTCGACAACGGCATTCACGTCAGCAGTGTTGATGACATCACCCTTTATGCCTTAAATTTTTACCCTTCGAGCACCGATGGCTTTTTGGTGCTGCCAACAGACGCTTTGATAGAGGTTAGATCAGGTGGGGATATTATTGGTAAAACGCAACGGTTAGTCGAGGAAATTGCTTTGCTGGCTATCGTCGGCACTACCATATGGCAGATAGAAATGGGGCACATATCTTTTTTAATAAAGTAAATTTTAAGAGAAATAAACAATGGGATTTGTAAAATCAAATGTTGAAGTAGAGTCGTACTTAGAAGAGCACAACCTAATTTGGTATCAGTTGAAGGATAGTGAATATAGGGAGTTAATGAAACAATGGCGCCAAGCTTTTGAAGGGCTACTAGAAGAAAGTGAGTATGAGGTTTACGGTGATTCGGCTATAGAAAAACTTAAAATGACCCTTGATGGGGGCACCTATATTTTTAATACACCTAATTATCAATACTTGTTAGTCACGCCATCAGCACATACGGCCACATTTGCTTATTACGTTGAACAGTTAAATGTATTTGACAGGGAATTGTTTAATCGCAATGAAGCCATTGTATGTAACAATGGGATGGATTTTATGTGTGCTTTTAACCACGAAGCATCAGTCTTGGCACCTGAATTGTTTTGTCAGGCAGAAAAAACTGTTGCGCCCGAAATTACCATCGTATGATTTACCAATTTGTTAACCTAAGAATTGTCAATGGTATATATCCATTGTCAAAACATTTGTGGTTAAACTAAAAATAAACATGAAAACAATACAAATTTCGCTGACTCTGACCCCGGATTGTCCAACGCCAGAGCATTATTTCAACTGTGCAATCAGCTGTGTAATCTTACGCCTGACAGGCCCGACAACACCACTCTGATTGGCCAGTATCACCACCACAAAACCACTATCTAGGTGAATATCAAGTCTAGCATCAACCCCCAAATAAGCACCAGAGTGACCGACAATACGATCACCCGCTGTGCCGCCAACCACAAAACCATAACCATACCAAGAGGGTGAGTTGTATTGGCTTTTGTTCAAAAATTGATTTAGATGGGCAAAATTATTAGTATGATGGCCAGTGCAGGTGTTAAACAACAAAGGAGTACCCATGGAAATAGTCACATTAGAATCGATTCGAGAGGTTGAAAATCAGTTGCCATTATTGCTGGCCGATTGCGTTGAAAGTGGTGCGTCGGTAGGTTTTTTGACCCCGGTAGATATGGACGAAATCTTAGCGTATTGGCGTGATGTAGAAAATGAACTCGCAGCAAAATCACGAAAACTGTTGGTGGCCACTGAAAATGACCAAGTGCTGGGGGCTGTTCAATTATCACTGTGTCATAAAGCCAACGGCTCACATCGTGGTGAAGTTGAAAAATTGATGGTGAAAACGTCGGCCAGAGGTCGGGGGGTTGCTAAAAAGCTGATGTCACACCTAGAGGATGTCAGCAAAGAAATGGGGTTATCATTATTGGTGCTCGATACCCGTTTGGGTGATGTGGCGTCAACCTTATATCAAACCATCGGCTATATCGAAGCGGGTCAAATCCCCCAGTTTGCCAGAAGTTCATCAGGCGAATTAGAAGCCACCGTTTATTTCTACAAATTGTTGTAATTTCATCCAGGAAGTATTTATGACCGCATCAGCCATTGATTTTATCGCCCAGCAACAGCCAACCTTGACACAACTTTTTGAAGCACAGGTATTAAAAACACCAGACGATATCGCGTTGCTCTTTGAGGATGCAGATGGGACCCAACAGCAACTCACTTACCGTGAATTAAACCAGCAAGCAAACCAATTGGCTCAGCAGATTCGGGCGCGATATCAGCAAGAACATCAACAGCCGATGGCAGCAGATACCTTAATTGCATTGTATTTAGATCGCAGCTTGGCCATGGTGATCAGCATTTTGGCGGTGTTAAAAGCGGGTGCTGCTTATGTGCCCGTCTCACCGAATTATCCGCAACAACGCAGCCAGTATATTTTTAATGATGCCGGAGCAGCCATAATACTGACCCAAACGAAACATCTTACTATGGTGGCTGATGGTCTCGCTGGTGAGCCGATAGTACTGGCGGTAGATTCGCCACAGTTGAACTATCAAAAGGACGGTTTTAAAGACAACCTTGCCTGTTACAGTTCAGCCAATGATCTGGCTTATGTGATTTATACCTCAGGCACTACCGGTCAGCCTAAAGGGGTGATGTTAGCGCACCGGGGCGCGGTGAACATGGTGCAGTCATTGGCGCAAATTTATGGGGTTGATGATTGTCAGCGGGCGTTGTTATTTAGCGAGTATGTGTTTGATGCCAGCGTGTTTGAACTGTTTGTCGCTTTAACCCAGGGTTTAAGTTTGTATCTGGCCAATGATAATCAGCGTAAAAACGTACTGGTTTTGCAACAGCTGATCACCGCGCAAAAAATTGAGCTATTGCCGCTGACCCCTGCGGTATTGTCATTAATCAGTAACGATACCCTCAGCTCAGTGAAAGTGGTGGTGATTGGCGGTGAAACCCCGCCACAGGTTTTGCTTGAACGGGTGGCGCAACACACTCGGCTATTTAATGCCTATGGCCCGACAGAAACCAGTGTCTGCGTCAGTTGTCATCGTTTTCATCACGGTGATGATGCGGCCAATATTGGCACCGCCATCAATAATACTCAATTGGTGATTTTAAATGATCAGTTAGTGCCAGTGGCTGATGGCGAAGCCGGTGAGTTGTATATTGGTGGCGCGGGCCTAGCTCGGGGTTATTTGCATCAGCCGCAATTGACCGCAGCGCGTTTTATCCCTAATCCATTGGCCACTGAGCAAGATATTCAACAGGGATTTAGCCGGTTGTACAAAAGCGGCGATATGGTGCGGAGGTTGCCGACCGGCGATTTGCAATTTTTAGGGCGTAATGACGACCAGCTGAAAATACGCGGTTTTAGGGTGGAGTTGGCTGAGATTGAAAGTGTGCTGAGTGGTCTTGATGGAGTAAACCAAGTGGTGGTTTTGGCCCTTGAACATGCAGGACAACCAATGCTGGTGGCGTATCTGGTGTTGGACAAAACCCTTGAAAAAGCCGATAACTCCTCTATTACCCCAGCAAGCCTTAAAGCCGCAGCGCAGGAGATTCTGGCTGAATATATGGTGCCGGCCAGTTTTAATGTGATTGATAAGATGCCGTTGACCATCAATGGTAAAGTCGATAAAAATGGCTTAGCGCCACCAGTGTGGCTTGATGAAGCGGGTTATGTTGCGCCATGTAACGCACTTGAGCAACAGCTGTGTGTTATTTTGCAGCAGTTGTTGGGGCTTGAACAAGTGGGCATTGATGATGACTTTTTTCAGCTTGGCATTAACTCTTTGCTGGCCAGTGCGTTGATCATTAAGCTTAATGAGGCTGATACCAACAGCCTACAAGCGGCGGATATTTTTGCTAACAGCACCGTCGCCAAGCTGGCCGAGAAAATCAATCAGACTGTCAGCCAAGCCCCTGACAACCAACAACCGCTGGCGTTTTTCAGCGGCCCCAGACCAGACTTTATTCCCTTGTCCTATCAAAATCAGCAGATCTGGTTTTTACAACAATTTGACCATCATATCCGCGCCTATAACTGTCAGTTTAAATTATGCCTTAAAGGGCCATTAGCCATCGACCGTTTACAGCAAACCTTAGATATTATCATTGAACGCCATGAAATTTACCGCACTGTTTTTGTCGAAGTCGATGGTCAGCCGGGTCAGCTGGTATTGCCGCCATGGCAGGCAGCAATAAAACAGTTTGACTTAAGCGACCGTGATAGCGCCCAGCAAAAGGGTTTTATTGCTGATTTTATTGACCAACAAGGCAATGACTGTTTTGATATTGGCCAGTTACCTTTGCTGCGTTGGACCTTGTTTAAAAAATCTCAATATGAATATGAGCTGGTTCAATTCGAGC
>JBLGCB010000378.1:0-6824 GCA_047617105.1 Phenylobacterium sp.
TTATGCTTCCATTGGCACTGAGCATGTCGCTCACCCGGTAGGCGAGGCGAGGGTGTTGGTGGTTGAAAAGGAAGGCAGTTATATCGCTCTAGCCAAATTTTGAATAAAAACATACCAAATCAGACACGGATTTTGATTGGTCGTATAAAAACCATAAAAAATATGAAAAATAATTGAACTGCATCTAGAGCAATGACTAAACAAGGTCTAGACTATAAAACTTGTACTATGGGAAAGCGGAAGTTAACAGGTCCTTGCTTAACGGGGAGTTGCCCTTGAGCACACAATAGTATTGCTATCGTATGGGGTGGTGGTTTATAGTTCGTTTTACGACTCACCCTTCGTAGGGTCATTAAATTGACTGCTGCTTAGGGCGGAAAAACCGCTTAATTGCGGTTTTTTCATATCAACAGGATAGAAACATCCTCGACAATGAATCGGCAGATTCGCATAAACCCTACCTACACCCAACAAAAACCCCAATTTACAGGTGTAATTCGCCCCGCGCATCAGGTATTCTCAAACAACTAAAAAAACATTGTCAGGGTTATCGGATATATGGGTCCATTGATGCTGGATTTGACCGGATGCGAGTTAGATCAAGAAGAGAAAGAATTACTTAAACATCCCACGGTGGGTGGGGTGATTCTGTTTACCCGAAACTATGATTCTCCCAAACAAATTCAGGAACTGGTGGCGCAAATCCGCTTACATGCTGCCGATGACATTTTAGTCGGTGTCGATCACGAAGGGGGCAGGGTGCAACGCTTTCGTGAGGGGTTTTCTGCTATCCCGGCGATGGGCAGTTTATATCACCATGGTCAGCAAGATTTAACCACCACCCGGCAACTGGCTCAAGAAATGGGTTGGTTACTGGCCACCGAAGTGCGCGCGGTGGGTATTGATATCACCTTTGCGCCAGTATTGGATATTAACGGGGTCAGCCAAGTGATTGGCGACCGGGGTTTTCATCAGGACCCTGAATTGATTGTCGCCATTGCCAGCGAATTTATCAACGGCATGAATGCGGCGGGTATGTTGGCCATCGGCAAACATTTTCCTGGTCATGGCAATGTGCTCGAAGATTCACATATTGCCATCCCGGTTGACAATCGTCCTAAAGAGGCCATTTTTCAACTGGATATGGCAATATTCAAACGCCTGATTGACGACAACAAACTCGCTGGCATGATGCCTGCACATGTGATTTATCCGGCGGTGGATGATCTCGCTTCGGGATTTTCACCTATCTGGTTACAACAGATTCTTAAAAAACAACTGGGTTTTAACGGCGTGGTTTTCTCCGATGCGTTGGATATGGCAGGTGCCGCGGTGATGGGTTCTTTTGCCGACCGTGCGAGCCAAGTATTAACAGCTGGTTGCGATATGGCGGTGGTGTGTAATGACCGAGCAGGTGCGGTACAAGTACTTGATCAATTGCCGATTGAAAATGACCAGCAATTAAAGGCTCAGTTAAAAGCCAAATTAATGACCTTAAGTGTCAGTGCCAGTACCAGTAGCGTTAGCGCGACAATGGGTGAACCACTGAGTTGGCAAAAAATGCTTTATAATGAACGCTGGTGCGCAGCGAAAAAATTACTCGACGGCTGTTATTAACCGTTCTTAACCATAACACTATAGAGAAAAGAAGAACAAATTATGAGAATGATCGTTATTGCCATCGCATCCGCGATTGCCAGTTATTTTATTGCCGTTGCCCTTGGCGGCACCCACGAGGTCAGTATTACGCTGGCCATTACTTTGCTCACGGCGATTTTGTGGATCACCGAAGCAATCCCCATTCCAGTGGCTTCACTGATTCCTTTTGTCGGTTTTCCTTTTGCCGGTATCCTAACCCATAAAGAAGCCTCTTCTGCCTTGGGTAGTCATGTCATTATCCTGCTGATGGGCGGATTTATGCTGGCCAAAGCCATTGAGAAATGTGGCGTACATGAACGTTTTGCCCTCAATATGATTCGCTTTACTGGCGGTAATAGCGGTTTTAAGATCATCTTTGCTTTTATGGCCACGGCGGCGATGTTGTCGATGTGGATTTCTAACACCGCTACGGTATTGGCCTTGTTGCCAGTGGCACTGGCGGTGACTCAGCACAGTGATAATGACCGTTTTAAGTTGATGTTGTTACTGGGCCTAGCCTATTCGGCGTCGCTCGGTGGTGTCGGTACTCTGATTGGCACTCCGCCAAATGTGATTTTTGCCAGCGTGTATGAAGAATTTACCAAAACTGAGTATGGTTTCTTAAACTGGATGAAAACCGGCGTGCCTATTATTCTTATTGGTATTCCAGTCATGGCATTATGGTTGTCTCGTGGTATTAAGCTAAACCATGAGATAACCCTGCCAGCCACCCAAGCATGGCGCTCAGAAGAAGCCAGAACCATAGCGGTTTTTGCCGGAGTAGCATTTTTATGGATTTTCCGTAGAGAACCTTTTGGCGGTTGGTCTGGTTTGTTTGATTTAAAGATGGTCGGTGATTCAACCATCGCGCTGCTTGGTGTGGTAGTGATGTTTATCGTACCAAAAGGCAAGGGTATGAAAGAAAAACTGCTCGATTGGAAAACCGCCACAGATATTCCGTGGGGCATGTTATTACTGTTTAGTGGTGGTATTTGTATCGCCAAAGCGTTTGTCGCCAGTGGCCTGAGTCAGGTGATTGGTGAAGGTTTGTCGGGCATTACTGAATTGCCCATTATCGCGGTGATGCTGCTGATTGCACTGGCGGTATCGTTCTTAACCGAAATCACTTCTAATACGGCCACCGCAACACTGTTAATGCCGATTTTGGCCAGTGCTGCTGTGACCAATAATATTCCACTTGAATTGATAATGATCCCCGCTGTGATCAGTTGCAGCTGTGCGTTTTGTTTGCCCGTGGCAACCGCGCCCAACTCGATTATTTTCGCCTCAGGCAATGTCACCATTAAACAAATGGCCAGAGAAGGTATGGTGCTTAATGTGATTGTTGCTTGTGTGGTGTCTGTGGTGTGTTATTTCACTTTGGCTTAATAGGTTAGTTTAGATGGCACAGTTACCCGAAGAATTAATGGTGATCACCTATGATTTGGTGCCGATTTATAACCACGATGGTTTTGAAGAGGTATTTGACGAACTCGCTGGCGGGTTTACCGTTGGCGAGCAATATCAAATCAAAAATGAGTTGCTGCGGATCACCGAACCTTATGCCAAGGTGATCGACTTACGCGGTAAAGTGTCGGGCAAATGTCGCAAGTTTGTCCATAAAGGACGCATTCATTATCTTGATGAATCGGCCATCGAAGTCTTTAATACTGGGTTGTCACTGTTTGGTCAATACACCCGCGGTATTTGGGAAGATGTTAACAATACCAATAATAACTTTTGGGTATTGCAGGAGAAAAAAGAGCAGGAACGCTTAAATACAGTTAAAGCCGAGCAAAATCGCAAAGCTGAAAAGCTCCAGCAAATTCTCGCCACCAAGTTATCCTATACCGCTGACCATTATCCCGTGCATGTGATCCGCTTTGGTGACTATCTTAATCGCGAAGAAGAGCGGATGAATTATAGTGTCCAGGCATTGTTACACTATGAAGATGGCCGAGAAATGGAAGCGGTAACTAAGGACTTTTCAATCAAAGGTTTGTATTTGCGGGTGCCTTTAGCAGAAAAAATTGAAGCTGAAGATATCGTTAAAGTGACGCTGCAAGAGCAGGATAAGGCGTATGACGCTTTGGCGAAACAGGGCATTGAGTATCAGGTTAAACGCATCGAATACATCGACAAGGTGATTTGGCTGGGGCTGACCCGAACGTTTGCTGAGGCCCAGCCGATACCCGAAGGGGAAGAAGCGTTTGATGATGATTTTGCCGTTTACGCCAAAAACCTGATTGCCAGCAATAAATATGTCTATAAGATTAACCTCGATAACGCCATTGATGCGGCGTTAAAGCAAGGTTATGAGCAGGTATTTTTCAGCCGCACGGTGACCATCCCATTATTTGTTGAAACCCTCGGTAGCCAGTATCGCTTACGTTATGCCTTAACCACTGGGCTTAATGCAGACAATTATAAATTCTGGCTCGATGAAGCGGGGCAATGCTACTTATCTAGCTTGTTTACCAGTGCAAAAATTAGGACGCTGGTCAATGATCATGACGATGAAAGTATCTTGTATTGCTTCACCCATAAAATAGAAACGCAAATTTTGTTTTTTGCCGCTTTTGACAGCCAGTTAGCCGAGAATCCGGCGTTATGCCAGTTATTTTGTGGTTATGGCGCAGGCAAAGACAGTTGGAAAGTATTTAGAATCAAACGGGTGGCAATTGATAAAACCAATACCGGAAACCCGTTTGTGATACCAGACCGCCAAGTGTATTTGCGTAAAGATGAAGATGCTGAAGCTGACCAAGCGACGGATAATAGTCAGGCGGAATCAATACCTGAGTCTATACCTAAGTCTATACCTGAGCCTACAGTTCCAGAGTTGGGCAACCTGACCCATGCGCTGCTGATGACAGAAATTAGCGATGACGTTAGCCAAAAATTATTTAGCCAACAGGGTTATGATGCCCAATTGATGAGTGAAATAACTCAGTTTCAGGTCCATTATAATGACAGTGGTTTGGCGTTGAAGCGGGTTAATTTTGGTCTTGATGAATTACGCCATGAACCACGGTTTTCTTATAAAACCAAAGTATTGGTGAAGCTGCCCAACGGGATGCAGCTTGATTGTGCCTCGGTAGATTTTTCGGCTAGGGGTTTAAAGGTTACCCTGCCAAGACCTGTGGCCGTTGATAAGGGCAATATTGCCCAGTGTGCATTTCCGTTGTTGCAACAAATCACCAAAAAGCTGGTATTAAGCGAGTTGGATTATCGGGTGGTCGGTACTGAAAATAATCTTAAAACCCTTTATTTACATGCCATCAGTGAAGACGACAATGTTCATCATGGGGTGAAGTTTTTCTATGATTTAATCAAGCGTAACCGCCGTAAATTGACGCTGGTGGCCGACAGCGAAGAAGATATGTTGCTGATTAAAACCCTGAAAAACCTTTATCAGCAATCGCTTGGCAGCATCCCCTATTATGTCACTAGGATTGATGGCAAACCGAGGATCACCCAATGGGTTAAAGCGGTCAATCCACATCCGTTGTTTGATTTATTCAAAACAGATAACTTGATGACAAAAGTGGACATTAGTTCGCTTATGGCCAATAAGGCATTTGATACTTTTATCAATGGGGCTACCGCCACGCTTAAAGCGGTCAATCAATATCAGACGGTTGATTTGTTTATTCGTTATATCGCCCCGAGTGAAGCCGCTGGCGATGATGAAAGTGATGACAAGGCCCAGTCAGCGTTTGTGATTCAATCAAGCGGTGAATTGAGCACGATAGCATTGCAACAAGCCTTTGTTAACGAATCGTTGGCGTTGGGTCAGTTCTTTTGTCTGCGGGTCACGGTATCATTGGTGGCCAAAGTTGATACTCACAAAATTGCTGAAGAACTGGAGTATATTCATCATTATGCCCGTCATAAATCAAAAACCATTGCTCAGTTGCTGACTCGAATTAATCAGGTAGGGGAAATGGTCGATATTACCGGATACGTTCAACAGTATCTGGGGTAACTATTCAGCGCACTCATCTTTCACACCATAACGGCGTTATTTTCGTACTCAAACAGTTACATATGGCTTATATGCGCCTATTTTCCGTGCGAAAATGCCTTGTTCTGAAGTGAAATCTAAGCACACTGAACAGTTACATTTCATTAAAGTTCAGCCATAACAGTCACAAGATCAAGAAAGTCTAAAAATAGTTGCGCTTTTTACTTGGTTTTTGCAAATAAGACTCTATATTACACTCAGTTGACAAATGCTGCGCGACCATTGGCTCTGTAAGGATCTTAATTGTGGCGCGGCAGAACTATATTAAATTAAACTTTGGAGAACAACATGAGTGTATTAGTAGGCCGTCAGGCACCTGATTTTACTGCTGCGGCGGTTCTTGGTAACGGCGAAATCGTAGACAGCTACACGCTTTCTGAAGCAATTAAAGGTAAAAAAGCAGTTGTTTTCTTTTACCCATTAGATTTTACCTTTGTTTGTCCTTCTGAATTGATTGCTTTTGACAAGCGTTATGAAGAATTCACTAAACGTGGTTGTGAAGTTATTGGTGTTTCTATCGATTCACAGTTCAGCCATAACGCATGGCGTAACACCCCAATCAACGACGGCGGAATCGGTGCTGTTAAATATGCATTGGTTGCAGATGTTAAACATGAGATTTGTCAGGCATATGACGTTGAGCATCCAGATGCTGGTGTTGCCTTTCGTGGTTCTTTCTTAATCGACGAAGACGGTTTGGTACGTCATCAAGTGGTTAACGACTTGCCATTAGGCCGTAACATCGATGACATGTTGCGTATGGTTGATGCATTGAACTTCCATCAGGAGCACGGTGAAGTTTGTCCTGCTGGCTGGCAGGAAGGTTCTGCTGGTATGGATGCAAGCCCAGCGGGTGTTGCTTCATATCTGAGCGAGCACTCAGAAGAACTATAAGCACGCTGAACAGTTTCAGGTTGTAAAAAAAGGCAGCTATTTAGCTGCCTTTTTTGATACATGGATGTATCAATACCTGATTAACTAAATATGATTAGTGAGCAGCGGCGTCACATTTTTAGCTTCTTCGGTAAATTGATGACGAGTATCCCACAGAGCGACCGCATGTGTGGTGTCCCACGCTATTTAAGGTGAATCATCCCGAGCTAATCACGGTGGGATAATCACTCAAAAAAATGCCCCCGTTTGGCTGACAACACCGAAC
>JBLGCB010000379.1:0-6799 GCA_047617105.1 Phenylobacterium sp.
CTGAAGCTGCGTTTCAAGTGGTTCGACATTTCGACGGGCACTAACTAGTTACAAGTGGGTGAGCAATAACGGATTGATTTGTCATTAGAGGGGAACAGTATTTGCTCCGCGGTTAAAACTCGGCTGAAATTACGATGGTATTACCGAAAAGCATAAAGAAACACCGGGGATATTACGGGTTATGAATAGATTGACTCTACAGTAAAATAAAATGCGATTGATCGTTTATCATAGAGGGATTGTTCGGCTATACTTCTTAGTCAAGTAATAACAAAATTATCAATCCTCTGATTATCGATTTACAGGAATTCATATGTCTGACAACAAATATCGACTGGTGACCCGCAGTGATTTTGACGGCCTGGTTTGTGCGGTGCTGTTAAAGCACTTGAATTTAATTGATGAAATAACCTTTGTTCATCCTAAAGACATGCAATCTGGGGATGTAAAAATAACGGGTTCAGACATCACTACCAACTTACCTTATGTCGCCACGGCACATCTTTCATTTGATCACCATTTATCTGAAACCTTGCGTAATAAAGATAAAAACCCTAACCATATTATCGACCCTTACGTGCCATCGGCTGCTCGTGTTGTGTGGCGTCATTATGGTGGCCATGAATCATTCCCGCCACAATGGGATGACATGATGGATGCGGTTGACCGCGGTGATTCGGCGCAATACAACAAAGAAGAAGTATTAAGGCCCAGAGGCTGGGAATTACTGAACTTTTTGATGGATGCGCGTACTGGGTTAGGGCGTTTTCGCGAGTTTCGTATTTCCAACTATAACCTAATGATGGATTTGATTGATTATTGCCGCAATCACGACATCGAAGAAATTTTGGCCTTACCCGATGTTAAAGAGCGTGCTGATTTATACTTTGAGCACGAGCAAAAGTTTGAAGCGCAATTAAGGCGTTGTGCCAATGTGCACGGTAACCTGATAGTGCTAGATTTACGTGATGAAGAAATCATTTATGTCGGTAACCGCTTTATGGTTTACGCTTTGTTCCCTGAGTGTAATATCTCCATCCACAAACTGTGGGGTCTAAAACAGCAAAACACCGTTTATGCCACGGGTAAGTCGATTTTTGATCGCTCATCCAATACTGACATCGGTGCCTTGATGCTCAAATATGGCGGCGGTGGTCACCGTGTTGCTGGTACTTGTCAGGTACCAAATGAAGACGCCGAGAAGGTATTAGAAGAACTGATAGCGGTGATAACTGAAGATGGGTGAAGCCTTTAAAAAGCGAGTGCCCACAGCTTTTTAAAGGCTGAACGCGAGACAGGATGTCGAGCCGGGATGAACCTTCAGGACGAATCTTGCCACAGACAGTGAACAGAAACGTCTTAAGCTGTTTTTAAAGGCTGAACGCGAGACAGGATGTCGAGCCGGGACCAACCTTCATGGATGAATGCTGGGATGGACCTAAAAGAATAGGCTAATTAAGCGGTTGTTTTACCCTAAATCTAAGTTAGTGGTGCGCATGACATCAAAATGTCGCACCAAGCTTCGCCTCCTTTTACATCAGCCCTCAAATCAACGCCCACACCAATGCTCATACCAAAAGAAAGGCAAATATCCCCAAATCGCTGTAAAAATCAGCAAACAACCGCCAGCGCCCTATTTTTGTAAAAAAAGGTTGTACATCGTCGGCAATTACTTGTATAAATACACCGCTTCACAGAGTGTGCGTCTGTAGCTCAGCTGGATAGAGCAACGGCCTTCGAAGCCGTCGGTCGTAGGTTCGAATCCTACCTGGCGCGCCATTTCTGTACTTTTTCTTCATTTGTTTATTCTGTATCAACTCCTCAACAAAAATACCGTATTAAAGCTTGATTAATCTGTGATAATTATTAATCATGGCCTACTTCTATGACCCACTGCTTATATAAGGCTGACGTATGACTGCTCAAACAATCCGAATTGCCACCCGCAAAAGCCCTTTAGCCATGTGGCAGGCTGAATTTGTCAAAGCCCAACTGGAAGAAAAACACCCCGGTGTGACGGTAGAATTGGTGCCAATGAGTACCAAAGGGGATCGTATTTTGGATACCCCATTGGCGAAAGTCGGCGGCAAGGGTTTGTTTGTCAAAGAGCTCGAAGTTGCGATGCTCGAAGACCGTGCCGATATCGCGGTGCATTCAATGAAAGATGTGCCAGTCGACTTCCCCGAAGGGCTGGTTTTACACACCATTTGTGAACGTGAAGACCCGCGTGATGCGTTTGTCTCGAACCAGTATAAATCGCTCGATCAACTGCCCCAAAACGCCATTGTTGGCACCTCTAGCTTGCGTCGTCAATGCCAGTTACGCGAATTACGCCCAGACATACAAATCAAAGATTTGCGCGGTAATGTCAATACTCGACTGGCGAAACTGGATAACGGTGAATACGATGCCATTATTCTTGCCGCAGCGGGGCTTATTCGCCTTGAAATGCCTGAGCGTATCGCTAGCCATATTGAACCCGAAGTTTCATTGCCAGCTAACGGTCAGGGCGCTGTAGGTATTGAGTGCCGAGATAGTGACACCGTGGTTAAGGGCCTGTTAGATGCACTGGAACATGATGAAACACGTTATCGTGTGGTGGCCGAAAGAGCCATGAACCGACGCTTAGAAGGCGGTTGCCAGGTGCCTATCGGTGCTTATGCCGTGGTGGATGCAGGCCATATTCATTTGCGAGGATTGGTGGGGTCTATTGATGGTACTCAAATCATTCGCGACGAAGTGTCGGGTTCGGTGAACGAGGCTGAAAACCTGGGTATTGCACTGGCCGAAAAGCTGCTTGGCCAGGGGGCCAAAGCGATTTTGGACGAGGTGTATAACAGTTAATATTCTGATCACCCGGCCACGGGGTAAAGGTGAAGCGCTGGTGGCTTTGCTTGAGAATGTGGTCGATTCGGTGTGTTACCAACCGATGATTGAGATTGAGCCAGGACCTGATTTAACCAGGTTACCGGCGCTGATGGCTCAACAAGACGTTGATATATTGATTTTTGTCAGCGGTTTTGCGGTGGATTATTTTATCACCGGGCTCAAAACAGTGGAGCATGGTGAAAAGATCAAGCAGACTGCCATGGTGGCGGTTGGTGCCTCAACCGCTAAAAAGCTGCATCAGTGGACCAGCCAGACGGTGATTAGCGCCGTGCCAGAAACCACTGAGGGTCTGTTGGCATTAGCGCCTTTGCAGGCCGAGCAGGTTAATGGCAAAAATATTGTCATTGTTAGGGGTCTTGGTGGTCGCGAATTGTTGGCAGAGCAGCTACAATCACGAGGGGCGAAGACCGTTTATTGGCAGCTTTATCAACGCCTTGGTATCACTGGCAAAGGCCAGCAATGGTTACCACAATGGCAAAGCAACAATATTGACAGTATCGTGATCACCAGCATCGCCATATTTGACAGTCTACTTGAAAATTTAACCGGTAAAAAGGCGGGTAACTTGGCGGCAGTGGCGATGCCTTGGTTATGTCAGCTGAAGTGGGTAGTGGCCAGTGATAGAATTGCGCAGCACATTGGCCAGTCAGGGATCCCCTCGGGGCAAATTTTTAATGCCAATGGGGCCAGTGACCAGGCTGTGTTTGAGCAAGTAAAGCGAATAATTGAGAATTGATGATGGCAGAACAACAAGATAACGCACCAAGCAACGCAACAACCAATGAACAAACCAAGCAACAAAATAGTTCGATGGGTGATAATGAATCGACGACCGTTGAGCCGCAAGCGCCAGCGAAATCCGCCAAACAGCCGGGTAGGCTAATCGCTTGGTTAGGATTGTTGTGCGCACTGGTTGCCTTGGCCGGATTAGGCGGCGGTTACTGGTTTTGGCAGCAACAACAACTGGCTCAACAACAGCAGTTTTCACTATGGCAACAACAGCAAACCACTGAGCAACAGCAATTTACCGAGCAAATCACGCTAAGCCTTACAGAAAGCCTCACCGGCCAAATCAATACCTTAAAAGCGCAGCAGCAACAAGCGCAGTCAGGTGTACAACAACGTTTGTCGGATCAGGTTAATGCCATGGAAGGGCGTATTAGTGAAGTCGCTGGACGTAGGCCCAATGATTGGGTATTGGCCGAGGCCAACTATCTGATTCGCATGGCTGGGCGCAAGTTATGGCTTGAAGACGATTTGATTACTGCACAGCATTTATTGGCCACTGCCGATGTTCGTATCAGCGAGCTTAATGATCCGAGTTTATACCCATTACGTAAAGTCATCAGCGAAGATATTGCCACCATCAGGGCATTGCCACACCCGCCAGTCAGTGATATTCACTTGGCATTATCGGGTTTGATTGAATTGATTGATGGTATGGCGATCAATAGCCTCGATATTCAGCGATTAGGCGCAAAAGCGCAGGATAGGCTGGTTAGCGAACCGGTTAACGATTCTGGCAACGAATTGGCGGACGACTATCAAAATAACTTCCTTAAATCGTTAAAAGACTTTGCCTCGCGTTTATTATATATCAACGGCGGTGTCAATGAAGGGGATATTGAACCGTTAAAAATGCCGCGACAGCAGTGGTATTTGCGTGCCAACCTTAAAATGGCATTGTTGCAGGCTCAAGTCGCGGTATTGAGTCGTGATCAAGCGGTATTTCGCGATACGGTCACCAGAGCCATATCATGGCTTGAGCACTTTAAGCCTGGTGACAGCACGGTACTGGCCACTAAGACCAGCCTCGAAGCGATGTTAAATCACCCTATTGATGCCCAATACCCTGAGCAGTTTGTTAGTCAAAAAGTGATGAATGAATTATTGCTCGATCGCCTTGGCAATGCTTATCAGGTTCGTCAGCCTGCACCTGCGCCTAAGGTGGAAGCTAAGGTAGAAGCTAAGCCCGCAACTCAGCAAGACGTTCAGCCTGAAAAAGCAGCACAAAGCGAGCAAGGAGAGGTATTATGAAACCTTTTCTGTGGCTGATTTTATTGGCATTTGTTGCTTGTCTGTCGATTTTTGCCGGGGCTTATCTGCTTGAAAAAGAAGGTTATGTTTTAGTCAGTTATGGTCAACATTATGTCGAAGCCACTCTGTTTGGTTTTATATTGGCGCTGGTGTTGTTATGGGCATCTATACGGTTATTGATAGCCATTATTAAGCGGATTTTTTCGCTTAAAGCCAGTACCAGCTCGTTTTTTTCTGGTAAAAGAACCCGCCAAGCCAATGCCGCTTTTCAACAAGGCTTGAATGCTTTTTTAATGCAAGATTGGGCCAGAGCTGAGAAACTGTTTGTTGCTGCGGGCAATAAAGGTGAGTTGGTTGAGTCACGACAGCTGTATGCGGCGGTGGCTGCCGACGCAATGGGAGAAGAAGAAAAAGCCTTTGAGCATCTGGCAGCATTAACCACTTCAGATAGCACCGCTGACACTGATGTGGCGTTGATTAAGGCGCAATTGTTATTAAAACAGCAAGAGCCAGAAGAAGCAGCATTGATTATCAAACCATTATATAAACAGAGTCCGAAAAATGAAGCGGTGTTCAGCAGTTATCTTAAAGTATTGCAGGCCTTAAAAGACTGGCCTGAGTTACTGGCTTTGTACAGTAAAGTTGAAAAATCCGCGATATTGACCGAGCAACAGTTTAACGAGTGGTACTTGATGGTGCTTAAAAATGCGCTGGTCAGTAGTATACAAAAAGACACCCTTAGCGGTGCTGAGGCGTTATGGAAAGGTTTACCGGGCAAAATCAAAAAGCGTGCTGATGTGTTGGCGATATATATCGGTGTGCTCGACAGTCATGGTGGCACTGAGCAGGCTGAAACGTTATTGCTTAAGAGTTTGAAGAAAAATCCCATCGCTGATTTTTTGCCGTTATTTCGCCAGCAATGTTTTAGTCATTCAACCGTGATGAGCAGTTATTTACAACAACAACTCAAAGCCGATGAAAACAATCCTGAATTACTGTGTGCATTGGGTTATTTAGCCGCTGCAAGTGATGATTACATACTGGCCAGCAAAGCATTGGCTAAGGTGGTACAGACCCATCCACAACAAGTGGATTTATGGCTATTGGCGGATGTTTATACTCGGGCGGGTGACACCAACAACGCGTTAGCTACTTATCAGTTGTTGCGGGGCTAAAGATCATCAGGTGAGGCCAACCCACACGATACCTTCTATTCCTGCCTTTTTTATTCTTCGGGCGATGGCATTAAGGCTTAAAATACCGACAGATATCAAGTGGATCGCCTTAGGAGTTAACTTTAAAGTTGACATTTACTGGCAAGAGGTAGATCTTGTTTGTCAATGGTGCAGCAGACATGCTTTAGGGCATGACACCACGTAACCTATATGGTCGAGGCAGTGTCCGGTAATAACGTTCTGAATCCAAGTCTGACTTGGCGAAGGCTCCCTAGTTGGAGCCTTTGTTATTTCTAACCCCAGCATTTTTTCTTGATAACAATATGACTTCAAAACGAACCTTTAATCTGGCTGGCTGAGAATGTCAATTCTGGAAACCATTTGATTACAATAAGAAGCCAATATGCTTTGATCATTTAATTGTTAGAAAACATACCTATTCTCATCCAAGCAGGGATGAAACATACACGCTATATATCACTATTTCACATCATGTTTTTACTGTTGTAACGCACAAATCAAATGATCCAAATGGCCCACAAAGTTATCCACAGAAGTCGGAAGCTCAAAGAGCCTTTTGTCCCATTCGCTATGCATTATCTTTCCATTTACCTGATATCTTAGAAACACTGCCAAAGCAACTTTGTTATCATGGTGGCTCTAGTCGATATTGCACATGTAAATTGAAAGATGATAAT
>JBLGCB010000380.1:0-6778 GCA_047617105.1 Phenylobacterium sp.
CCAGTTACCTCAATCAATTTGGCGAAGAAAAATATCACAAGCTCAAAGAATTCAAAATCTGGCTTGATGAGCAAGAAGATCGCAATTCTCTTGTTGCTTATCTGGCCGCTCACGACCCTTATTCTGCGATCCGTTAATTAAGGCAATCCAGGCTTAGCATCACGCGTGGGCATAAAAACGTGCCCACCCTACGACAACTGTCGGCGTCCATTGCGTACTTCCACTTTGTGGGAAGTAAACTATACTCAGTTTTTAACCTTCACATCACCTATAAGACGGCTCGCAGCTTTTGCCGCGCTAACTGAACTTTTTTGCGCGCATTGACTGGATTAATATTAAGTCGCAAAGCCAGCTCTTGATAATCCATATCATCAACAAAACGATATCTGATCACCTGCTCCATCTCATCAGGCAAGGTGCTGATCATATTGGCCAGTGCATCTAGGGTGTACTGGCGTTCCACTTGTTGTTCTAGTGGCTCACTGATATTTTCTGAAAAATAAAAACTGTCTGGCAGCGATTCGGTTTGATTGACAATCGCCAATTGGCGGGCTTGCGCGCGATGAATATCGACACAAACATTGTGGGTTAACTTACATAACCACGAAAAGTCATTGTGCACTGGTGCCACCAATGAATACTGTTCGGCCGCTGACAGATAATAACGAAAGGCTTTTTCACCCGCCACAGACATCGCATCATCAATCTGATCTTGATGACCATTGAGCCAGCGATAACAACAGCGCTGAACTGAGCTAAAATGGGTTGCCCAGACATCATCAAAATCCCGTTGTTTATTATTTTCTGCACTTCTCTGGGTACTGTTACTCACTGATAAAACCACTTTAAACCTCACCTTAAACCTCACCTTAAAAGACTGGCAAGAGTGTGGTCTAAGCTAAAGGTTGGATCAACAGCTGGGCATCAGCGTTTACACCGATGGTGTATACAGCGATAAACGGTAGCGATGTAAACAAAAATGGCTGCCTCAAACGATGATGGCAGCCAGCGCTATTTCGAGGGTTCGATTAGATTTAACTCGCCCGGACATTCACCTGCTGACGATATTGAACCAAATCCTCAATGCTCAATAACGGCAGTTCATGTTCGGTGGCAAACTCGGCAATTCGAGGCAAACGCGCCATACTGCCATCCACGTTGGTCAGTTCACATAAAATCCCTGAATGCTGCAAACCTGCCAGCGCCATCAAATCCAAAGTGCCTTCGGTATGCCCCCTGCGTTCAAGCACACCACCGGGATGGGCCTGCAATGGAAAAACATGGCCAGGACGACACAAGTCATCGGCTGTTGCCTGGTAAGCACTGGCGGTTTTGACGGTATGCACCCTATCGGCCGCTGATACGCCCGTGGTGACGCCGTCTTTTGCTTCTATTGAGACGGTGTAAGCGGTGTGGTTGCGGCTGGTATTATTATCGACCATCTGCGGCAATTGCAGCTGATCGGTTTTTTGCGCGCTAAGGCACAAACAAACGATACCGCTGCATTCCCTGATCATCAGAGCCATCTGTGCGGTGGTGAGGTGTTGGGTGGAGTAGATTAAATCCCCTTCATTTTCGCGATTTTCATCGTCGACCAGCATCACCCCATTGCCTTGTTGCAATGACTTGATGGCACGTTCGACTCGCGTAAAAGGACTGCCGAATTGATCCAGAATTGACTGGTTTGGAATTGACTGATTCATGGTAGTTTTCCTAAGTTAAATGACCAGAATCAGGGCGTAAAGAAACATCAGCCGGGGCGCACAAAAGCGCACCAGCTTGAAAAGCAGGCGATATGATCGACTGGTTTTATGCTCTCCCATCCGGACTATAACCGTCGGCTCTGGTATCTCACCAGATCTGCTGACCCAGCTAAAATAACTGGCGCTCGCGGGCTGTGTGGCTGCACCAAAAAGGACACCACATTACCGCCGGTGGGGAATTTCACCCCGCCCTGAGAATAAAACAATTGTTAAGGGATTGCTCCCGGCAGGGAGTATAAACACAAAGGAGTGGGGATTCAATGTTGTGGTTGGTGAGTGATGTTGAAAAAACAAAAAGTAGACCAAGTTGGTCTACAATAGTTTAATAGACCTAAATCAAACGAAATAAATAGCGAAGGTAATAATGATAGTCAATATATCTGAAGCGAAAAACAATTTATCAAAGCTAATTGATATGGTCTGTCACGGAGAGAAAGTAGTTATCGCCAAGAACAACTTACCTATGGTTGATCTGGTTATTCACCAACCAGCGGGAGAAAGAAAGTTGGGATTACTGGCGGGTGAATTCATCACACCTGATGATTTTTTAGACCAAGATAATGAAATCAACGATATGTTTGATGGTGGTGAATAAGTTGAATATCATGAGCGAAGATACAAAATTTACACACTATGACAGTATGTGTTCAATACTGACAACAAAATTAAAATTGCTAGTCAAATTGACTATTAATAGTCTGTGTTCTAAATTGATATCAACATTCATTATTGCTAGTACGTGATGGTAAAACCAAACAACAAAGCATTACATTCCAATACCAAGCAGCCAACAAACCGCAACCATTACCACAAAGGTTGCAACTCTCTACCAAATTCACCATAGTGCCTCTCAATTCTTAAAGATTAAAAACCCGAGGTACAACCCATGTTAAACCCCTTGTTCAAATCAATCACCCTAACAACCACCCTACTCGCCCTATTATGGACACCCGTCAGCTATGGTGCAGACAGTATCAACCACGCCAGTCAGTCGGTAAAACACTCTGCGCTTGGTGCCAAGCATCTCGCCAGTGGTACCGTGAAAGTCGCTGCCAGTGTAGTGGCCCTGCCGCTGTTGAGTACTGGAGGCATAAGCCTTAAAGCGGGCGAATCTTTGATTAAGTTTGCTATCCCTAATAAAGAAGCAGATGACGCCTATGATGACAACACACCTCTACCCATCGCCGATGAAGTAGTTATCGCAGGCCCTTCGCCTAAAAACCTGCTGGCCAGCCAGGATGACCAGCAATGAATCGCCGTAGCTTTTGGGCAGGTTTAACCCTTTTATTAATGCTGCCAGCATTAGCCCCACTTACGGCCAATGCAGGCAGTCAACAAGGTGATGTCAATTCCGAATTTAAAAAAGAGTTTGATCAGCAGCAGTTATTTGCTTTCAGTAAACAGGTTGAACGTGCTGCGGCAGCACAAGGTGCGAAGGTCTTTTTATTGGCTAGGCTCGGACGAGCTTCAGCCGATTTACCCAAAGGCATTGAATTTACCCACACAGGTATCGCGGTATATTCGATGATCACCACTGCTGATGGTCAAAGCCAGCCCGGTTATGCGATTTACAACCTCTATCAACAAAACCAAGACCCTGCTCGCAGTGAACTGGTCATCGATTATCCAGCAGACTTTTTTGCCGGAGCCAGCCAATTAAAAGCCGGGATTGTGATACCAGACAAAGCATTGCAACAACGTTTGCTGGCACAGATTCAGGCCGGGGGGTTAAAAAGTTTAGAGGTGTTGCACAATGACCGTTATTCAACCTTGGCCAATCCCTTTAATAGCCAGTTTCAAAACTGCACCGAATTCGTCCTTGATGTGATTAATGCCGCCATTTATCAAACCCGCGATATTAAACAGTTAAAAGCCAATAGCAAAGCACACTTTAGCGGGCAAAAAGTCAATATCGGCGGTTTTGCCCTAACTATGGCGGCGTGGATGATGGATGACCTGTCACTGGCCGATCATGATGGTAAGGTCACCACCGCGACCTTTTCGACCATCAGGCAATATCTTAAAAACAATGAATTGCTTAAGTTTGAGCAGATATTGTTACCAGACACTGAATCGGAATAAAAGGTCAAAAAATCTTATCCGCCTGACCACGGCGCAAATCATCAAATATCGCCAACTCCCACGGCCGCATGGCCAAAATAAAGCTGGTACCAAAACGTTCAGCTAGCGGCAGACTTTCATCTTCACGATTAAGCTGATTAAATTCTCGCATCAACCGTTTCGCCTCTTTCATCATCTGCTGATTAGATTGACGCGATAACATACCACTGATAAATACCCGCATTTCTCCCGGGCCATTAAATGAACAATTAAGAAAGTCTGGCTGTACACTGCGTTCAAAAAAGCGCTGAATGGGACCATTGGCCAACCAGTTAAAATCTCGTGACACCATCAACTTCACTCGATTGCCGGGTAAAAGCTGCAAAATTTTCATCCGGTCGAGTTTGGCCATCAATTGAATCGCGGCTAACTCATCAATCTGATAAGTGTTGATAACCCCTGCCACTGGCCAGCGATTTAACAAACAATAGGCCATCAGCAGTAAACGAACATCCGCCACCAGTTCTTTTTCCTGCTCAAAGCTCAGATGTTCAATCAACGCCGCCTGTTGTTCCATCAGCAAAATCAGCTCACTCAACTGCATACCAGCAAATTCACAGACTTGTTCGAACCGCTGTAGACTAAAAGTTTTTTCGCTAAACAGCCGCTTGATGCTGGCTTGTGACAATTGCATGTGAGCAGCAACATCTTGATAGGTTTTGCCCTGTTGGCGTAACACCGTTTTAAGGGTGGCGATCATGGCTTGGGACTGTGACATGGGCTTTGATGCTTTTAAGGATTGGTGGGTTAGTACACTTACTTTAACATGCCAAGATGAGTCCACACCATGGCCATTGTGTTAGCTCAGGACAATAAAATCGCCAAGTAACGGGAAATTTTCCACTATTAATGGCAGTTACCGTTGCCTATTCACATTTTCGCCAATATACTGCACGCTTATTTACAGATAAGGACGGGTTAATGATCAAACAAGTGGCTATTGTGGGTGGCACCCATGGTAACGAATTCACCGGCGTTTACTTGCTAAAGAAATGGCAACAGCAGCAACAAAAAATCGAACGCGACAGTTTTACCACCCAAACCGTGTTTGCCAATACCAAAGCATTTGCCAACAATTGTCGTTATATTGACAACGATTTAAATCGCCGCTTTACTCAGGCACAACTCGATGACGTTTCACTCAGCGGTTATGAAGAGTCGCGCGCCAAAGCTTTGAATCAACAACTCGGCCCCAAAGACGCTGCCAAACAAGGCATTAAAGCCAAAACCGACTTTATTATCGACTTGCATACCACCACCAGTAATATGGGCACTACCTTATTATTGCCAGCCGACAACCAGTTCTACACCCAACTGGCCGCTTACGCCAAATCCAAAATGCCCGAGCTGACCGTGTTCACCGCTTATGCAGACAAGAGCCGTGAAGATGGTTTTTTGCTGTGCACCATCGCCGAACAGGGCGTCATTATAGAAGTAGGTCCAATCCCTCAAGGTGTTTTACGCCAAGATGTGTTTGAACAAACTGAACGATTAAGCCATATCATTCTTGATTTTGTCGACCTACGAAACCGCAATGACCTGCCGCCACTGCCCGCCACCGTATCGACATTTCGTTTTGTCGATAAAATAACCCTGCCAATGGATGAAAATGGTGAACGCCTCGCCATGGTTCATAAAAATATTCAGGACAAAGACTTTACCGCCATTCATCCAGGCGACCCGATATTCACAATGCTCACCGGTGAAGAGGTATTATATCAAGGTAAAGAAGTGGTCTACCCGGCTTTTGTTAACGAAGCCGCCTATTATGATGATAATTTAGCCATGTCGTTACTCACCAAGATTGATTTGGTGGTTGAGTAACTGTTCAGCGCACTCATCGCATCCGCCATAACGGCGTTATTGTCGTACTCAAACAGTTACATATGACCTATATGCGCCTATTTTCCGTGCGACTCTTTCCCAAATTAGGCCTTGTTCTGAAGCGAAATCTAAGCACGCTGAACAGTTACTGTATAATCAAACAATGGGTTGCTACCAATACATGTATTGATAGTAACCCCGCAACTGGACAACCACATTCATTTTATTAACATTACCCCGATTAAAACCCTGCCTCAGTCGAGACATAATGGCCCTTAGCCATCCAGGCATCACCCCATCATTTTCGTTTTATCAACAACTATTACATCAATGAAATTTTTTGTTATTTATTTCTTAATCAACTTGATTACTTTTCAAACAGAGTAAATCCAACAAAAAACCATCAAACAATTGATTTTTAAAGGTTTATTTGTCAAGTATCATTTTAAAGTAAACACTCTAGCCGTTCAGATAACGATCGTTACGTGCGTTTTTTGTACTTTAAGTGTAGCATTTGTTACTCGTTTGTTATAAAGTGCACCCCTCAGCGAAAACGAACCAAATTTAGCTGAAAAGTGAAAAGCAAACAGAGCTTATTCCCACACTCAACAAATAGAGTCGGTGAGTCTCCCCCAAGTCTAACAAACGAGAGAGAGTGCCAATGAGAATTATCGATATTTCAAAAGTATGCGCCGCTGTAGCATGTACATTAACGTTATCAACCCCAACAACGATTGCTGCCCCAGCAACTGGTTTGGTTGACATCAATGCGGCCCCTGCTGCAAAAGGAAGCATACAGCTTAAACGTTACATCATCACTTTTAGTCCGGCTGCCCAACATCCTCAAAGCAAAAATGGACAGGCCATCTTCGATGTCGCTGCTGCCAAACGAACACTAATCCGTCACGGTGGTAAAGTTAAAGTTGAATTACCACAGCATAACGCCATTGCTGTTGAGTTGACCCCGCGAGCGCATAAAACATTAAGCATTGAAGCGACTGTGGTCTCAATCGACCTTGACCCAATCCGTAAATTCCAAACCACTTACAACGACACTGTCGGTAACCCAA
>JBLGCB010000381.1:0-6775 GCA_047617105.1 Phenylobacterium sp.
GACTGATTTCTTTTATTTTTATCTTATATCGGGGAAAATTTGTGGGATAATTAGTTATCATATTTGAAATTAAATTCTTTTTAAATCAATAGATTAGAAGAATCCAACGGTTGTTTGATCTCATAGGGATAAGCGTTTATGAATATACCACGGTAACCATCGAAGGTGTTGAACCTGCGGTTGAACTGAGTAATGACATCACGGTCAATGCGGCTGGGCCAAAATGGGATGCGCGTCATTTCAGTATGCAAGTGCCTGAAAATGCCGGTAATCTGAGCTTTACCATGAATGGCGGCACAGGTGGTACCAATCTATATGTGCGTTACGGCGACCGACCGAGCAACACCGAGTATGATTGTCGCCCCTATCTTGGCGGTAACGATGAAGTCTGCGCCATTGGTGATGTTCAGGCGGGCACTTATTACGTGATGGTCCGGGCTGGTGATGACCCTTATCAAACCACCATCACTGGCAGTTATGTTGAAAATGCGGGTGCAGGAAACGCTGTGCCAGATATGTGTTTCACTCAAACACCAGTGACCAGTGCGCAACTCCAACCAGGTGTGGCTACTTGCTTGGGCACTGCCGAAAAGTTGTCACTGTATATTGGTGATGTTAAAAGTCATAGTAGCATTGCAATCACCACAGCTCATGGTACGGGTGATTTGAGTGTTGGTTATACCGCGGGTAACTGGCCAAATGGTAGCACTGATGATGGTTTCTCTGACGAGCTAGGCAACAATGAGTGTATCTATTTGACCGCAACAACCGATGAACATTGGGGTTATTTGCATGTTTGGGGTGATGCCAGTGGTGCTTCTATTGTGATTGATTTTGACACAGAAGGTTGTCGTCAACATCCCGTAGTGGCCAATATTCCACCCGTGCCAAACACCAATGGCCCGTACACGGCCCAGGCGAACAGCATCATCGATTTCTCTGCTGATGGCTCTACCGACGCCGATGGTTCGATTGTCAGTTACAACTGGTATTTTGCCGATGGCAGAAGTTTAGACGAAGCCAATCCGCAGCATAGTTATGCCGAAGAAGGCGTTTACAATGCTAGGCTGATGGTGACGGATGACTCAGGTGAAAGTGTTTATGAGTACACCACGGTGACCATCGAAGGGGTTGAACCTGCCGTTGAACTGAGCAATGACATCACAGTTAATGCCGCTGGGCCACAATGGGATGCTCGTCATTTCAGTATGCAAGTGCCTGAAAATGCTGGTAATTTGAGCTTTACCATGAATGGCGGCACAGGGGGTACCAATCTGTATGTGCGTTACGGTGATCGTGCCAGCAAAACCGAGTATGATTGTCGCCCCTATATCGGTGGTAACGATGAAGTCTGTGCCATCGCTGATGCTCAGGTCGGTACATATTATGTGATGGTTCAGGGGGATGATGAGCTTTATCAAACCACCATCACAGGTAGTTATATCGAGAACGGCAGCGCCGCCAACGGCGTGCCGGACATGTGTGCGAGCCAGGCACCCGTCTCTGGTGGTCGGCTACAACCTGGCATTGCCACTTGTATAGATGCCGGTAGTCGCTTGTCGATGTATGTCGGTGATGTGAAAAGTCACAGCAGCATTGCGATAACGACAGCGCACGGTGTCGGTGATTTGAGTGTCCAATATAAGTCAGGTGGTTGGCCTTCAAGCTCTGGTGACGATGGCAGTTCTAATAACGTCGGTAACAGCGAGTGTATTTATGTTGATTTGGCCACCACTGAGCATTGGGGTTACCTACATGTTCATGATGTTGGTGTTGGCGCATCAATAGTGGTTGACTTTGATACTGAAGGTTGTCGTTAACGGCGCGATGATTTAAAGCTAGGACGGTAGTACTGAGCAGGGATGCTTTTTTACATTTTTCTTTCATTTCTGATTATTTTATAGTCAATTGATAAATAGTTGTGTATAATCTTTTTAATCGCCAATGACAACGTTGTCATTTTGTTATCCACCACACGAAACTATAAAGAGAGAATGCTTATGACATTGAGAAATACTTTTATCGCCACTGTGGCCCTTGGCGCATTGACTTTTGCCTCAACGATTATGGCCAGATCTTTACCTTTACGTATTTGTAGTAATGTGGCCTCGGCGCAACATTGTTTGAAGGTAAAGAAAATTAGCACTCCTGCGAATAAGCGCATATCCACTGGTAAAGCGGGTGTCGTGATCACGGCGAAATAATCATTGGAAGTCAGTGGGGCAGCACAAACCCCGCTTCCAACAATGTTTTAGCGAACATCTCCTTTACCCATCCCCACTGATATATTGAGCAATCACCTCACCCAATCGACTGATCCCTTTTTGCATCTTGTTATTCCATGGCAGGGCAAAGGTGATCCTGAAAAAACAATCATATTGCTGCTCCATTGAAAACATGGTGCCGGGGGCAATCGACAATTTGGCGTCGATGACCTTTTGCCACAACACTTCACTAGAATAACCTTCGGGTAGTTTAAACCACAGGCAGGGCCCCCCCGCCGGTTGACTGATGTAAATTTTATGTTGGTTCAAATGTGCTGCCAGCAAGGTTTTGCTGTTACGGTAATTTTGCAGTAATTGTGCCCTGAGTTTTAATACGATGCGCTGGTATTCTCCCGAGACCATCAGATTGGCGACCATATGTTGTAAGGTTAAACTCGGTGGTTCTCCGATGGTTTGTCTGGCATACAGGCTGGTGTCTAAGGTGTTGACGCATATCAGATAACCTAGGTTGATGGCCGGAGAAATGGTGTCATAAAAATCACCAATACTGATGATGTTGCCGCGTTGTTGTGCGTTGGCCAATCCGGCAATGGTGGCCGGACGTTGGCCACTAAAAACCAATTCACTGCGGTCGTATTCGATTAGCGTGACTTGGTGTTGTTGTGCCCAGTCGATTAAGGCCAGTTTGTCGTCTAGTGATAACAGCCGCCCCGTGGGGTCGGCAAAGCTGGGATTGACCAAGTAGGTATCAAAAGGCTGGGCTTGATGGGCTTTACTGAGCAGGGCCAATTCCAAAGTGTAATCTGCTTGCATGGGCACTTCAATCACGTCGTTATTGAGCTGCCTGAGTATGGTTTGAAAGTAAAAGCTGACTGGTGATTCTACCGCGACGGTTTTGCCGATAGCTTTGGCCGCCACCAGTGCTAATAATAGACCTTCCTGACGACCGTTGGTGATAATGACTTGTTGGTGCGAAAAAACCTCATCAGAGCGTAACATATGGCGGCAAATTTGTTGTCTCAGCGGTTTGATACCCTCTGTCGGGTCACTGTCGCGCAATTGGTAAGGGCGCTGTTTTAATACCTGCTTATGCTGGCGATTGAGCAATACCTCGTTGTCGATAGCACTACCCGGTGCAGTACATGACAGCGGTAAAATTTCAGGATCGTTAAAGGTGTATTGCACTGCCGTGGCTAAGTTTTGTCCGGCTTTAATGCGCTGATAATCATGGCCATAGGCCGGTTGACGCGACTGTTGTTGCTCACAGACAAAGTAACCCCGTTTGGCTTCGGCCCGTATCCAGCCCTGTTTTTCCAGCTCGTGATAGGCCTGAGTCACGGTCGAAATCCCAACGCCCTTTATTTTGGCGTATTCGCGCACCGAATAAAGCTTGTGCTGTAATGCCCCCTGATGGATGGAGGTTACGATGTCCTCAACGATTTGACGGTATTTGAAATTGGCCATAGAGGTGACGACTTAATCTGTATTGGGTTTATAGTGTTTTAGTGTATCTGTTTTTGTTTTTGCATTAAAGATAAAGTAGAACCCAATACAGCAGGGGCTGTTCATTAAAGGAGAAAAAGTGACGTGAGTAAAATAATTACCACTACTGAGCGTTTGATCATTCGCGAATTTAATTTGACTGATATTCAGGCGGTGTTTGAGTTTAATTCATTGGCAGAAGTTAACCTCTATACCGGTGATAAATGTTGCACCTCATTGCAGGATTCAGAGAATATCATCCGTGATGTGTGGTTGCATGAGTACGAAAAGTTTGGTTTTGGTCGTTGGGCGGTTGAATTAAAAGAAACTGGTCAGGTGATTGGCTTTTGCGGCTTTAAAAACGACAGTCGCATTCAATTGGTTGATATTGGTTATCGATTTTTGCCGCAATACTGGGGCATGGGCATCGCTACAGAATCGATGCAAGCTTGTATGGCCTATGCCAAAACCCATATGTCGCTTAGTTATATTGTCGCTGAGGCGGTGAGCAGCAATGAGGCATCAATGAATGTGATGCGTAAACTTGGCTTTAAGTTCAACAAGCAATATGAGGACGAGGGTTATAGCCTATGTCGTTATGATATAACGATTTAACGGGTTTTGCCTTAGGGTAAGTGGTTGAAATAAGAAAAAGGGAAGTCGTAATAAGGGAAGTTTAAAAAGATAGGTACGGGATACCTTTGACTTCCTTGTCTCCGGCACAGCGGAGTGTTGGTTTCTGTCGGGGTATGACAGGATGTGACGATAAGCTGCCGCATTTCGGCTTATCGGGTATTCAAAATGCCTCCTGATCAGGTTGAGAAAATGTAATTTCTAGTGTTTGTTTCGTTCTAACTAACTATAGAGGAGTTAACTAGTAAAACATATTACACCCTATTACATGTTTCGGATAAACGGGGTCAAAAGCGTGCTGTGGTGTGGGAACGGCGTCCCGCCGCGATGAACAGTAAGAACGGCGTCTCGCCGCGATGAACAGTAGGAACGGCGCCTCGGGGTGTGAAAGGCGGAGTTTTCGGGTGAATAGAGCTAAGGTGTTAGAGGATAGAATAAGGCGCAGAGGTTAATTTTTTTGAAGATTCGCGTCGAGATTGGGGTTAATGTCATTCTGAAGATTCGCGCCGAGACGGCGCTTCCACTATCCCACCAATTTACCGCACCAGTTCTGTTAGCTGAATATCAAACTGTTCGGAGCCGCCTTTGGCTTTGTAAATCCGCACTAAAGCATAGTCGAGCTCGGGGGCGAACCAAGCGATGGTTTGACGCTCGCTAGTTTCATCATACTGACGTTCGACTTTAATCGCTTTAACGGTGCCGTAGGGCAGAGTCAGTGATTCTTCGCCAACAACTTTGAACTGATATTCCCGTTGCAGACCTTCACGGTTAACAAAGTGGTAGTTAAAGGTTTTTTTGCCTTGTTGTAAATCAAGTACCAGCTGCTGTTGGTAGCTGATCGGATCAAGCCAATCTTCATCCCACTTGGGCTGATCCACTGATTTTTTTTTGCGTTTGGTTTTTTTGTTTCTGGTCGCGGTGATGGTTTGGCCGTCACGGTCAAAAGTCACTGAATAGGTGCGATCTGGACCTGTGCCTGCTCTTTCCATTTTGTAAGAGAGCGGTCTGACCCGCTGACCGTCAATTTTGAATTCTGAGCTTTCGCTGCGTTCGTCTGAAAAGATTAGCCATTTAATGCTGCTTTTATAACGTAGGCGATAAAGGCTGTCAAAGACGACCAACTCTCGTTCGGCTGTGCCGCGCTCTTTGCCCGCACGAGAAAGTTTGTAACGAGCGATAAAAGGTTTTATCACCTGCTTGCTCGCCGCTGGGGCCGTAGTCGCAATGGTAGCCGCAGTACTGGTCAGCGATGCAGTGCTTAACACCACACCTAATAGGATGAATCGGGTGATTCTTTTAATCATTGGCATATCCACCAGAGGGAATTATTGTCCCATCTAGTATTGCCTGTCCACCGTCCATGGTCAAGCGACCATCGCAAAACCAGTTCACCACCAGCGGATAAATGCGATGTTCTTGCTCATGTACACGCTCGGCCAATTCATCGACGTCATCTTCGGCAAACACCGGGATTTTGGCCTGTAAAATCACCGGGCCACCATCAAGCTCTTCAGTGACAAAGTGAACGCTGACACCATGTTCAGTGTCACCAGCATCAATGGCGCGCTGATGGGTATGTAAACCTTGGTATTTGGGCAGTAACGAAGGGTGAATGTTGATCAAGCGGCCAAGGTAATGGCCAACAAAACCAGCGGTCAGAATACGCATAAATCCGGCTAACACCACCAAATCGGGTTGATATTCGTCAATGGTTTGGGTCAGAGCACAATCATAATCTTCACGACTGGCAAATTTCTTGTGGTCCAACTCAATGGCGTCAATCTCGGCTTCTTCTGCCCGGTTGAGGCCAAATACACCCGGTCGGTTAGAGATCACCGCAGTGACAGTACCATTGATTTTTGCCTCGGCGCAAGCATCAATGATGGCCTGTAAGTTACTACCATTGCCTGAAATTAACACTACAATCGAAGCCGGTTTAGTCGTGCTCTGGTTCATGGTTATTACCTATTTATTACACAACTGTTCAACGTGCTTAGATTTCGCTTCAGAACAAGGCATTGTCGCACGGAAAACAGGCGCATATAGGTCATATGTAACTGTTTGAGTACGACAATAACGCCGTTATGGTGCTAAAGATGAGTGCGCTGAATAGTTATTTTATGACTACCTGTTCTTCGCCATCTGCTGCCGTTTCAATGGCACCAATATGCCAAGCCGATTCACCCGCTTGTTGCAAAATGTCGAGGCTTTGGGCCAAATCTTCTTTGGCGACCACTAGAATCATGCCAACACCACAGTTAAAGGTGCGATACATTTCATGGGTAGAGATGTTGCCGTTATCCTGAATCCAGTTAAATACCTGAGGCCACTGCCAGCTAGTGCCGTCAACGATGGCTTTGCTGTTATCTGGTAATACGCGAGGGATATTTTCCCAGAAACCACCGCCAGTGATATGAGATAAGGCATGAACATCA
>JBLGCB010000382.1:0-6764 GCA_047617105.1 Phenylobacterium sp.
AAGAGCTGCTTATCAAGGGGTCAGAGAAAGGGAGGCAGGTGTCTTGAAACGTGAATTGGCGATACTACATTGATTTTAAAAAATAAAATAACAATGTTATAAGTGAACTGTCGATTAAATTACCGTTTTCTTTGTTTAAATTCACGATTCAAGGCCTGACCCTCATCCTTTACAGTTCAAGACACTACCGATTAAATCTTAAAAATCGCTGGCGGTAGCCACGTTTGGGTGGCGCTGACCGAAGGTTCAGGTATGTACACTCGAAGATACAACAAGAAGGTGTCATCATCTGTATCACTAGGAGATTGCAACCAGTAAGTGCCTGCTGGCTGTTCGTTTGGCTCCTCCCTCTGGATCAGAATCGTCATATCACCCGCAGCATCGCGTTGTTCAAATTCTTTATACTTACTGTTGATGCTGTAACTGATTGCGCCAGGAATAAGATTAAAGGTTGAATTGTACATGGTCACTGACCAAAAGCCGTGTTTATCGACATCAAATGGCGGAAAATTACCTTTTTTAAATGTCATGGTATAGCGATTTGAACCACTCAGCGCTGTCTTCTGGTTATCGGTAGAAACGTTGATGTAAACGCCTTCAACCGGATCGTGAGCGCAGATGCCAGCCAGTGATTGCAACGCTGCCCGGGTAATAAAATCACTGTTCTGCCCAGCCCTACCCATATCCAAAGGAGGGTAAGTCCAGCCATTAATCGTCTTACCTCTACCAACAGCCATTTCTTGTAACATGGCCAACCCGTCTTTGGCCGCTCGCTGCAATCCTCGCCGGGTCGCATCAGATTGAGCGTCCAAGTCTTGATTAGGGCCAACGCCGATAGTCGCAAACAATTTGAGCAGCTGATCTTGATTAATGCCTGGTGCCACACCTGGCGGATTTTGGGTCATCGCTTCGTTCATCGTTTTCCAGGCACCAAGCGTGTGATTATAACTGGCACCATAAGGAACCATCACCGGAGTTATTTTAGCTGGCGGCGTATTTGGCCAATCTGAAAGTGGCGTCAGTAGATAGCGTTGCGAAACCGCTTTGGCTATCTCCAAATCGACCGCCGACTGGTTATTGACACCCGTTCTGCCCAATAAAAAAATACTGATGGTGCGCGAACGAGGAATAACGTCTAATACATCGTCAGGCACCTGACCGTTCCAACCGGGTCCAGCGATCAAATAATTGCCAGCTTCCACGCCAGTGGCACGGGTACCAACATAGCCAAAATTATCGGCATCCATACAAACCATCTCGATACAATAGTAACGATCTGGTACTGGTGGTACACAAATGACAATCGGGTCATCGCTCACGTCTAACCATGCAGTCGAATATAACGTATCACAGTTGGGGCTTCCACCCGTTTGATTCGCTGGGCTAGCCAATGTGCTGGTATGATGGAATGAATTGATTGGCGCATAAAGCTCAGCTAACCCAGCCTTCTCACTAAACTTTTTACCACCAAGACTAGCCCACAGCCAACGCAACTGAGTATTGTATATCCAAGGAAACCCGTAAACATAAGCTTGCATCCCTAACGAGTAGGCGTACTCTTCCTCCCAATTATCATCAGCGGACTGAATTCTCTGTATTCGCTCAAAATCATCAACATCTTCGTCTATTTGTAGTTCATTAGTCATCATGCGTGCCTTTTTTATTTGTTATCCATTAGTCGGATACTTACAAGTTTTAGGGGTCAAAAACAAGGGGTCAGGCCGCTTGATTGTCGCTAAAAGAAATCGTGGCAGGTAGGTCGTCGAAGGTTGATTGAAAGGCTGCGGCATCGGCACCTGCGTGACTATAAATATAACCTTCTGATGTACTTGGGCTTTGTCGGTACTCAAGGTTATAGCCACCAATAGGTATTATTTCTGGTTTTAATGTGGTGCTCATTGTGTTTTCCTTTTACATTTTTATCGTTTCATTACAGGTTTGTAGCTTGCAATAAAAGTTAGCAACAAAGTCAGCGCATTAAAATAGTCCAGTGTATCAACGGGGCAAAATCGCGGTTGAGCGGTTGATTATTTTTTCGGCTCTGACCATTTCGCATTGTTTATTTACCAGTTGCCTAGTAGGAGCGTGCTGTTCATGGTCCCTGTTGGTACCTTTCACTGCCGCGATATTGGCCGCAGGTCAATCAAAATAATGCTGGGTTGCTCGATTTTTGGTGATGAGACATTCAAGCAGTGGATCTTCGACGAACTGATGCCACAGCTGGCTGCTGAAGGAAAAAGCCGGGTGATCCAACCCAACTTGTCTATGCCGATTGTAGTCGAGGGTGTTGCTGCTTATTACAATACAACACTCGAAGTGCTATTAAAGTCCACTCGTGGACCACAACATGATAATGAACCCCGTAAAGTTGCCATATCCCCTAAGTAAAAAGTGAGCTAGGAATTGTCGGCAGCCCGGTTGGTGGAGATTGCTGATTATTTCAATTTAAATCATTATGGTTCCGTTGGTTTTACGACTCATAAAATCCGCCAACGCAATAAGACAGACCCTCAATTTGATCGCAAAGTTGGCGACTTGATAAAAGGGCTTATAAGGTCTCACAGTTGAAGTGGTGTGAATAGTTTTAATAAACAAAATGATTTGACCCCTTCTCATTTTTTCTACAAAAAAATGCGAGCGAATAGACATATTTACTTGACGAGGAATTTCTAATGGGTGACTCTGGAGTTCGATACTGGCGAAGTGGCTGTGATTAAAAACCTCTAAGACATCAGAATTAAATAAGCGCTCAACCTAGCGGTCATTTTAGCAAAAGTTCAATGAAAACAGCGATTGACAACGTTGTCATGCCTGGGTAATCTAGGTATCACTTTCAAGTCACGATCTGAAAGAATAATAGTATAACAAGGACTTAGCGCTATGTCGTTATCCGGCATAGGTCTAGCGTTACCAATAATGTAAAATTAAATAATCACTATTAGACAATCAGGAAGAAAAAATGAAAAAAGTACTATTGTTAGCCGCAGTTTTATCAGGTGCGTTAACCCAGAGCACGGTTGCATCAGCTGCTGATGAAGTTGTATCGGCAACAGGTTGGTGGCGTTATGTGTCTGTACAAGTCACGGATAATGTTGGAAGAGATACGTTTCCACATCATGAAAGGTTGTGTAATGATGCGGAAACTTTACTGAGATCTAAATATAGTGATGTAACCACCGTGGTGACGAGTATTAGTTTCAATATCTATACCGCAGATTTATACTGTAGAGCGACTGGTCAAAGTCAACAGTAAAAAGACATAGGGCTGGTTGTTTGATAAACACCAGCTTCAATATCAGCCAAGCCTTGATCCATATTGTCACTTAATTGCTTCAAATGCACCATATACAAAATTCTTAGCGAAAATGAAAGGGGTCATGGCCCCTTTTGACCTATTGGTTATTTCAGCAGGTCTAAATCAATCGCATCAGCCATCACTTGGTAACCCGCTGCGTTAGGATGCGAGTTATCACCGATTTGCAAATCTGCTCGAATGCTCAAAGGGTCTGCAGGGTCTTGCAACACAAGGTCAAAATCGACATAACCGTCAAATGCGCCGCTGGTGCGGATCCATTGATTGACCAGCTGACGTTTCTCATCGCCTAGCTCGCTATAGAAAGATGAACCTTTATAAGGCAAGAATGTACCACCAATGATCTTGATGTTACGACTGTGCGCTTTGACGATCATCTGCTTCAAACCCGCAATCAATTGAGCGGCTGTGACGTGATCAAAAGTATCATCACCTGGAAGCCGGTCGGCGATTTCAGGCAACCCGATATCGTTGTTGCCATTGCTCAATATAATATGAGTGACACCTGATTGCGCCAATATGTCTTTCTCCATTCTAGCCATCATGCTAGGTCCAAAGAAGCTAGCACCAGCCAGTAAACGATTACCTGAGATGGCGGCGTTAACCACACTGGATTTTTTAAACGCTGGCGTGGCGAGCAAACGTCGAGCCAAGTTACTCGGATAATTGTTTGAAGCATCTAGGTCTGAGCCGAAACCATCGGTCGTCGACGCCCCTACAATGACTATTGTTCGGGTTTCACGATTGGCCAAAACATCAACACCCGAAGTGAAGTAAGAGACGTCTACTTCAGTATGTGCGGGCATCAGTTCACTGTTGGTGGTATCACCCGAGACTGAAATATATGAGGTTTTGTTGGAGACATCGTCAATGGTTGGCAAAACAGGGCCGTCAGTAACAAACAAATTAATTGCCAAGTCACTGTCATTGGCAACATTTAAGTTCACCGGGTCAGTGAAGATATCGGCGCCCATCGGAATAATAATGGATGATTCACCACCAAAAGTCAGCGTTTTGATTGTTCCTGCGACAATCGTTGAATGTGTATCCCTAACACCGACACTGGCTGCGCTAATGGTTAACGGTTTATCGCCAAAAGCATTGGAAATACGCACACGAATTTTTTCACCTCCCAGACTCAAATGCACAATGGAGCGAACCGTTTGATTAAGTAATGGTTCGGCAACAAAAGGCGGCCGGAGGATTTGTGCACCTTGAGGGCTGAACGCAAAACTGGCGGCCCATTTTTTGTTTTGTGCGATATCTGACTCAGCAACGGCTGACATAGAAACAGCAGTAGTAAGCAATAGTGATGAAACGGTTTGTGAGACTTTTTTCAAATTTAAACGCATAACTAACATCCTTTAATAATCTGTGACTAAATACATTTATGTTCGAGCTTCATGTTACATGCGACCCTTTCATTCGTTATGCCTATCTGACTTTAATCGTGTGATTTTCACCGATAAAGCCCATTACCTTGGCCCTTGTCGAGCAGCGGTAAAATGCAGCAAAATCATTGAACTTAAGGAAGCAAGTGGCGTAGTATACAAAAGTAAAACTAGATAATCAACAAATAAAGGGGGGGGCTGAACAATCGGGGTCAGAGCTCGATACAATAATTGTTATACTTTTCAAAGAGTTACAACCAATGTTGTTTTAAGACATTTGCCCTGATATGATTACCAATGCCAGACCCAGACAGCTGAAAAATCAGCCGCATTCACTTAAATGTCCAATAAAATCAATCAGTTATTGAAATCTGGCTCTGACCTCGAATATTATTGTATTATTGTGGCTAAAATTAGTAAAGGGGAGATTGTTTTGACGGTGAGTTCGTAAGCAGTCCTTTTTTCGGCCATGGATGGTTGAAAGATTAAAAAAGAAGGGTTTCCGACTTTCCACACCTAGCATATCGTGACGATAAAGAACTGCAACAGCTTGTTGCAGAAATTCCTTGGGGCCAATCAATGCCAAACAACCTCTAAATGATCTGATGATCAACCGCCCCCAAAAACAGCATAAATGGCACAATATCCCCCTCAACACTGGCAATTTCCAGTGTCGACATGTACTCATTTCGTTTTGAAACAGGAATAACCAGCCAGGGTTCGTGATGAGAGGCCCGCATAAGATTCATCAAAAACCGACCGGTACGGCCATTACCATCGGCATAGGGATGAATATTGACAAAGAAAAAGTGCCCTAATATGGCTCTGACGCTCGGATCGCTTTCTTGCTCAAGCAACTCAAATAAGGCAGGCATTAAATCCCGAATGGCTTCAATGCTCGGTGGCACATGTTTTGAGCGACGAATATAAACAGGTTGATTGCGATAACCCGCCAGATCTGCGGGTTTGAATAACCCGGCAACAACACCTGGGCTGAATAACTCCCTGTACCATTGACTGTGGTCTTTTTTCGCAACCGTTGCCGGGTGCTGCCCATTCAAAACCTTTTCAACACTTTGTTTGACTGCCTGAAACGCCTGCCAGTAACCTCTGGCAGCAAGTGCATTACGATGCTCAAAATCAGAGGTTTTATGGTGGGGATCCCACTGACCAGATCGCACTCGTTCAATCAATTCTTCGCTCACCTGATAACCTTCAATGGACAAAGAGTGATAGGCATCCGTGGTGTAGATTTCGTCAATCTGCTTTAAATATTCAATGGACTCGACATCAGGTATCGATTTGTGATGGTGCTGTTTGATGATGGGCTCCCGCATTTTTTCCCAGTTCATCTTCATTCGATTGACATGAGGTGAGGTTTCTCTGGCACTTAATCTTAATGACAACTGAGTGTCAAAAGGGTCCTTTTCGATTACCGTATAGCCAACTGAGCGCATTGTTTCAAGTATTGAATCAGCCAGATGGTCGCGCCCGATGTTGCGCAATGCGCCTGCGAGTCGACCAGCGACAATACTCTGGCCACCTTCAAGCAACAACCTTAATAAATCAGATGGCTCTTTGATCATTGCCAGCGCGGTGCGCATCGCCAGTGGCTCGGCAATAAAATAACCTGGTGGACAACTAATCAACGCAGCCGGAAGGCTGATGACTTGTAAATTGTCCTTCGTTTGCATTTCCTGAGCAGGTGGCAGAGCGAGTTTTAAAACAAACATTGAAGTATTGTGCACAAAAGTCTGAATACTATTGTTACCTTTTGGCGATCTGACCAGCAATTGTTTTGGCACCGTCTTATTACCAATATGAAGGCTGACTGACTGCTCTGGACTGAGGCACCAATGTTTACCAAAACGCGCATTAAGATAATCGGCACAAAACCCCCAAAAGGAGGTGTACCAAGCGGTGCTTTCGCCTGCGGGTTCATCGGGTCGGGTGGCAATGTACCAGCCTTTAACGACTTCTTCGATAAAACCGTTTTTCAACAGTCTTTCACGGTGGGTCCGTGTAATATCCTTACTTTGGATAGCCACCCGGTTTTTATT
>JBLGCB010000383.1:0-6756 GCA_047617105.1 Phenylobacterium sp.
CCATTGTGACCGCGCTTAATCAATGCCAGAATGCCCTCGTTAAAATTACCTACACAACTATTAATAAAACAAACCCACAAGGATTATCAATGAAATCGGTTTTATCTGCATTACTCTTACTACTGTTTACCAGCACCCCCGCGCTGGCCAACCACTTGGTGGATCATATCGTCGAATATGACTGGCTCACCATGGGTAAAAAGACCGGTCATCAAACGGTGATATATGATGGCAACCGGGTGGTGATGGACTTTGAATTTGCTGACCGGGGCCGCGGGCCTAAAATACATGATGAAGTGTTGCTGGCAGATGATTACACCATCATTACGCAAACGGTCAGTGGTCACTCTTATATGGGGGCCCAGGTGAGCGAACGCTTTACACTGGTAGAAGGTGTGGCCAGCTGGCAAAGCACCGATGAGCAAGGTTCTGCGAAGCCCAACGGCAGTGCTTTTTATCTGGCGGGTAACGGTGCGCCGCAAACCCTCGAGTTTTTGGTTAAAGCGATATTAAAAGCACCGAATCAATCTTTGAACATGCTGCCCGGTGGTATTGCTACGGTTGAAAAGCTGCTTAGCACGACACTCACATTAGACAAACAACAGAGAAAAGTCTCGCTTTATGCCATTAATGGCCTGGGGTTTTCGTCTGAATATGTTTGGTTAAGTGAAGACTTACAGGTTTTTGCTTTTGCTGGTGGCTGGATGAATATGGTCCTCAAGGGTTGGGATGCGCACTTGCCAGTATTAGAAAAACACCAAGAAGACGCCAGTGACCAAGTGTTGAAAAATAAAGCCAAAGCGTTGGCGATGGATTTACCGGGGGTCACGGTGATCAGCAATGTTAACCTGTTTACTGCCACCACCAACAAACTGATTAAAAATAGCCATGTTGCCATCAAAGCGGGCAAAATTATCGCCGTTGGTGATGCGGCAATTCGCTATAAAGCTGAACGCGTTATCAATGGCCAGGGTAAAACCCTGATGCCGGGATTATGGGATATGCACGCTCATATTGGTCTGGATGATGGTTTGTTGAATATGGCCGCTGGGGTGACCAGTGTGCGCGATTTGGCCAGCAAACATGAAACGATTATGCGAGTGAGCAAATTGTTTGGCGAGGGAGAGGTAATTGGCCCTACTGTCTATCGTTCTGGATTTATTGATAAAAAATCCGAGTATTCAGCGCCTACCGGACGACTGGCCGAAACATTAGAAGATGCGCTGTCAACTATCGATTGGTACGCCGAGCAGGGTTATCCACAAATCAAAATCTATAGCTCAATTGATCCAAGTTGGGTTAAACCTATGGCCGACCGTATTCATCAGCACGGCATGAAACTCAGCGGCCATATTCCTTCTTTTATGACCACTGAGCAGGCGATTAATCAAGGTTTTGACGAAATTCAGCATATTAATATGTTGTTCTTAAACTTTTTAGCGGGGCCAAAAGACGATACCAGAACACCGCTACGGTTTACCCTAGTGGGTGATAAAGCGGGGGAGTTAGATCTTGATTCAAAAGCGGTGAATGATTTTGTTGCTTTGCTGAAAGCCAAAGATATTGTGGTGGATACCACGGTGACTATCTTTGAAACCATGTTCTTAAACAAAGCAGGTCAGATGGATCCGGCCTATGCTGCGGTCGCTGAGCATTTACCCATCAATATTCGTCGTAGCCTGATGGGCGCGAGTTTGGACATTAATGCAGACAATGAACAGGCTTATGCCAAATCAGCCGATGCGATGTTGCAATTAATCAAAAAGCTTCATGATGCCGGGGTACGATTGGTGGCAGGCACCGATGCCATGGTCGGTTTTACGCTTCATCGGGAGTTAGAATTATTTGTTAAGGCGGGTATTGCCAATGCAGAAGTGTTACGCATCGCCACCGTTAGAGCGGCCAAAATCGCAGGGCAGTCTCATGTCGGCACCATTGAAGTGGGTAAAGCGGCAGATTTGATTTTGCTTGATGGTAACCCGCTGGACAATATCAGTGATATTCGCAAGGTGGCATTGGTGATTAAAGGGGAGCGGGCTTATTTGCCGGCCAAATTACATCAGTCGGTTGGCATAAAGCCGTTTGCTCAAATGAAGCTTTAATTACTTTTGGGCGGGAGATGTGGGGGATATCACCCCCACACTACAATTTACGAAAATACCTTGGCATCTTCAGCCATGCGTTTAGCAAAGCAAGGCAGGGCTAACATCATGGCGATGTAGGCGGCCAGTTTGGGCCATTTTTCTCCATCAACCTGATATTGGGCATAACTGGCATTGATAAAGTGGGTAGTGATGGCGATATCAGCGATACTCATTTCGCCGAGAATGAAACCCGTATCGGGTAGGTTGCTTTCAAGGTAGTCTTGAACTGGCGGTAGCAGGTTAGTGAGAATATCATCAACTCTGTCCTGATTGGTTGGGTCTTGAGTAAACTTAGGGGCGAGCACTCGCTCGTAAAATAGGCCGCCAAGGACTTCGACGAGCTTGGTGTCAGCATATTCTTCAAACCACAAGGCTTTGCCCCGCGTAGCCGGGTCGGTAGGGTAGAATTCATTATTGCCATATTGATTAACGAGATAATCGCAAATAATCGATGAATCGGCCAAGGTCAGATCACCGTCGACCAGTAATGGCATTTTGCCCAGTGGGCTGATGTCATTAAAGTTATCGGGTTTATTGAATGGCGTGAATGGCACGTTATCAAATTCTAGCCCAAGCTTTTCAGCCACAACATATACTTTACGAACATAAGGGGAGACACAAATGCCATAGAGGGTCATCGACATAATTAAATTCCTATTTTTGTGAGAGAGTGTATTTTACGTGCAGACCGTATGGTCGGTCTGAGTAGCTGTCGCCAGCATAGAACAATGATAGGAGATGATCAACGTATTGTGCTAGAAAGTTGGTAAAAAGCCGACAAACATCGGCTTATTTTGTGGGAAGCGAAAGTTTAGCTGTGGTTAGAGTTCGCGATAAACCTTTTTATTGGCTTCTTTGGTCAATACCACGGTTCGGGTTTTGGCCAAATAGTCTTGTAAAGATTGTTTGTTTTTCCAGTCAACCAGCACCCACAGGTTGCCAAGGCCAGCCAGCGAGGCAAAAAAGCGGATCACAGCTTGCTTCACTGAAATACCTTCGCCTTGGTGATTGACCACTTGTAAACGCCATGCTCTCATGCCGATGGTTTGGCCGCCCTTGACCCAGAAGTAGCTAAAGAAGCTGGTTAGGCAAATGATTAGATATAGCTTATAAACCCAGCTATGCTGAAGGTAATCGGCGGGATCAATATAACCGCTGATATCAATCCAGCCAAAGGATTTAATGCTGATAGTAAAAATAGAGGCAACAACGGTGGCCAGCATGGCGATAGCGACGGCGGTGAGAAAATCATAAATCCAAGAAGCAAAGCGTCGGAGAAAAGGGGCTGAAGGAAATTGTTCATTGGTCTGGGTCATTGTTAGCAAATACTCTGGGAAAATCAAAGGAGCGCATTTTAACAAAATAAAATCCATGATGCAGGGGTTTTAATCGTCAAAAAGCATTATTAACCCGCGTTAAGGCTAAATATTCAGCAGTCGAAAACAAATTGCAAAAAAACACTTGCCCCGCTCAAATAGATTCGTATAATGCGCCTATCTCTTAAGGAGATGTTTAGAGAAAGCTGCCAGCGTGATGAAATTGGTAGACCATAACAGCGGATTCAAAATCGATGTTAAGGGAATTCACAGACCTGTTTAAAGAAAGCCAGCGTGATGAAATTGGTAGACATAGGGGATTCAAAAAACAACGTGTGTTGTTAGCAGAATTCTTAAGATGTTGAAAGTTAACAAGAATATTTTTCGAAATTGATAAATAATGCTTGTAAAGATTTGCAAAGAATTATATTCTTTGCAAAGAGAAAGAAAAGCTCTAAAGCAGTGCCAGCGTGATGAAATTGGTAGACATAGGGGATTCAAAATCCCCCGTTAGAAATAACGTGGCGGTTCGAGTCCGCCCGCTGGTACCATTCCTTTTTTAAAGGAAAAAAACAACCGACATTTAGTCGGTTTTTTTATGTCTGAAATTTGCCATTCTCCAGAAACTTCCAGAACGAAACCCCCTGCTAGCGTGATGAAATTGGTGAGATCACTTTACGATGGTTTTATCTTTTTTGATGGACAGCAAAACGATGTCAGCCATTGCTGGTATATTTTGTTCAGATTTCATCTCAATCCAATCCATGTCATGCGCCTGAATCAGCATATGCTTGATGGCCCCATGAATGACTTGTTTAAATTCGTCAGAATGAATCACAGCAGATACATCTGTTGTGATGCCATATTTAAAATATTCAGGTGTTGAGTTGAGCACTTTGCTCAGGCTTTGCAAGTTTTCATCTTTGGGTCTATTTTGGTCAGATTCCCATAAGGCCAGTGCTTGTGATGACACACAAATCAGACTGGCCAGCTTTACCTGGGTAATACCGGATTCTTTTCTTCGAGCTTTAATTCTCTCGCCCAGTGTCATTTGGGTACCGTCGACCTTGTTGTTATCCACTGTTTTAGGCATTCTCTAAAGGGCTTTGGCTGAACATAATAGGCGAGGAAACGGGAGATTTAAAGTGATACTTTATCTTTGGGTTGATGACAGGCTGAGTCTGTCAGCACTATTTATCGAGTTCTTTTTTTAATTGCAATAATACCATGTCAGCCATTGGGTTGATAAAGGTCGTATCTTTGCAATCGACCCAGTTTAATTCAACCCCCTGCGCAAGCACTGAGTGCATTGCAGTATTAAGCGCCAGCCTAAACTCATCGGTTTGTAAAAATGCCGTTAAACTGGGTGTTTCGTCAGTCGTGCCGTAAAGGATATAGCCAGGTGTGGTATTAAGTGCCTCACAGACCTTAGACAGGTTATTGGTCCCCGGTTTTGATTTACCCTCTATCCATTGCCCAACGGCTTGAGGGGTAACGCCAACCTGCCGTGCCAATTGCGTTTGACTGATATTTAATTGTTCACATGCCGCCAGAATGCGTTGGCCAATGGTTTGATTATCTTGGCTTGATGAGGTGTCTGTCGGTTTCGTCATATTTAACCTTGGCTAATTGGCTGTAGTGCTGCACGGTATGATAAAGCAGTGCTTAGTAGATTGATAGCGACATTGGGTGGGCCGTTCTGGGCACTTATTAATGGTAAATCTTTATTGAATTGTGATCTACAAACCTGTATCGTTGCAGATACGTTAAACAAGGAGTGGAAAAGCCGACGGAACGATAACATTATTATAATAAAGAGAAACAAAAATGACATTAAAAACTGTGTTATCCGCTCTAGTATTGTCTGCTGTTACCAGCCAAGTATTGGCTAATGAACAAGACATAGCAACATTAGATGCCAAGGTGAGTGAGAAGGTGGCGCACATAAAACGTGTTACTAATAATTTGGTTGTTCCTGATGCGATTGAAATCGAAGAAATCAAAATGAAGATGATTGGCAAAGAAATTGCCGACACTGGTGCGAGTATTCCATCAGTGGTGAGTAAATATAATCTGGATGGTGCGCAGAAGCGGCAGGTTATTATTATTGTCTATAGTGGAGATGGTGGTGGTGACGAGCCAAAGTAACAGGAGGTCTTTACATGTTATCACCACTACTACAATTGATAGATAAATGGGCATGGATAGGTGAGGTTTTTGTCTTATTTATATTATTGTTCTTTGCTTTGAGAGACAAAAAACCAAACTCAAGCTTAATGGCAATGACAATCACTGTCATTTTAGGTTTTATTATGAGGTTTTATGCACCATACCTTAAAGCAGTAACAGAACCTGAATATTACGCCTATGTTTTGCTTGTCTACTATGTTGGTTTTTTTATAATCGATATGTTTGCAATATACCTGCTTTATAAATTACACGTCACTTTTATTATTCGCTACAGCTTTATTAGCAAAATGATTGTCGCGGCCTTTTTCATTAAAGGGCAGTTACATTTTTTCAGATACAGTGAAAGACTGCTGATGGGATTTGATTCTAATTATCTCAAGCCGCTTTATCAAGCTGGCATTCCTGCTGTGAATATTGGTATCGTAGTGAGTTCTCTGGCTTTTGTTTTGGCTATGGGTGTATCAAGGTATCGAGTGGCTAAAGGGAAAGGAGGCTTAAATTGGCTGCTATAACTTTTTTGTGTTTTTCTGCTTTAAACCTGGCTTTTATTTGGCTGTGTCACAATGTTGTGCGAAGCATAAATATAGTCAGCAATAAGTGGCTAGAAAACAGAAAGCAAATGCTTTTCACTGAGGGCTTTGATTTTCACCGTTCTCATCAATTGGTGATGGATCGGGGCAACATTGATAAACTCAATGCGGTTCCGGGCGCTGATGGTTGGGATACTGTTCGTTTTTTAAATGGCTGGAAGGAAAGGGTTTCCCAGTACCGGGCAGATTTTGACGCCTATATCAAGGGTGTTGATAATCCTCCTGGTACCACAGCCACTGATGAAAAGGTGAATGGTCATTCCCCTGATAATAAAACACTTCACTAATATCTGCTTTAAAATTTCTGGGCCAGTTTCATTTGATGCTGGTCTTTAACATCGTTAGCTACTAAAAGCACCAACCTACTCAATTATTAGTCTCACATTTTTACTATGGCAGTTTATTGCCACTTATTTGTGTGTGTTATTAATACTTGTTTGGTAAGATTGTGCTCAGAATACAGAAAGAACAACGTGGATCTATATTCACAATTTCAACTATAAGTTTATTTTTTAT
>JBLGCB010000384.1:0-6704 GCA_047617105.1 Phenylobacterium sp.
AAATAGAAGGAGAGAGTTACCGTAAAAAAGAAGCCATGAAGTCACGGAACAAAATCGGCCAAGTTAATTGACGCCGACCGGACAAGTTAGTTGACGTCTAACACAGGACAATGTAAAAGGTGCTGCGCAGCATCATATTGATCGGATTGGGTGGTGGTGGTGGTCTTTAAACTATTCATGATATTGAGCGACCAACACGGCCGCTATTGAAGTGGGTGGCGGGTGATATCCATACGGCCATGTAAAATCCGCATGATATCGAGCGTTGTCTCACTGGCTTGGTAAATAATCAGATGGCTTTTATAACGGCAACGACGATAACCTTGGCGCACCTCATTGATAGAGATGCCAGTCGCCGGATATTGAGCAAGCTGGCGTATGGTATCATCCAACCCTTGTAAATAAGCATTAGCTTGCGTTTCTCCCCACTGATGATAGGTATACACCCAAATATCTTGGGCATCTTTTAACGCAAGTGGGCTTTTGGAGATATTAAGCATTGATGGAATCTTTGGCACCTTGGATGACTTCGTTCAAGTCCCACGGTGTTGAGGGGCCACTTTGTTCACCCTCGATAATGGCGGAGCGCATAGCCTCTAACTTGGCTTGGTAGATTTCGTCTTGCTGCATCTTTAGGCGCAATGCCTCGCGGATAACCTCGCTGGCATTGTTGTACATGCCCTCGGCAAGTTGCTGTTTGATATAATTTTCAAAAATTTCACTTAAATTGACATTCATAATATATGCCCTCCACCGTCTATAGTAGGGCTTTTTACTTAATATTGTCAATATTGGTATGGGTGTAAGATGGTATGAACGACTATAACTAAGGCGACTAGGCGGTGATAAGAAATCCAAAAAAATCACGGAGAATCCGCCTCGCGCGTAGCAAGGATCAGGTGGAAACCGTTATTATTCTTGATTTTGAGGGGACAAGACCGCTCTGCTCTTGCTTTTGACTTTGATCTTGATTTTAGGGAGGCGTTGCGGGATCCCCCCGCTGGGGGGGGGCGGAAAACCGAAGCACGAGGTTTGAAGACAGGCGGAGACTTTTAAATAGGTATTTTATTTCTAAACCTAGCAAATATACAGTTTATCCAATTATTCACATCGAAAGAGCATTAAATGTTGGCTTAAGACCGATAATCGAACCATGTTTTTCTTAGTGAAGAAAGAGCCTGCGACTGATGAGGTTAGAAAACCCAAAGGGGGGATCCAACGAAGGAAAGCGGAGCGTCCCCCCTTGGCAAGATGCTTTGTATGAAGTGAGGCACGAACGTAATACAAAGCACATCTTGCGCTGACTTTAATGGTGGGTTCGATTACCGTGATTGGATGATGACACAGTTCATGACCTTTCTGTAGGTCAGGTCATGGCGGTTCACAGCCATTTTAGTTCTTTTTGTCGACCTTAATAATTCCATAATAACTCTAAATCCTGTATGATGTTCCGATGAACCCACTCCTGTAAATAACAGAACAAAAATTCGGGCAATAAATATATGGGCAGCTATGCTTACGACTTTTTAAATGACAGCTTTTTGCTGGATGAAAGCTTGGTAAAGGAAATTTATGAAGGAATAACAGAAACTGAGCTTTCAGCAGAATTAATGCGCTATAGGGAGCATTGCTTAAAGCATCTAGATATAACCTCAGAACAAATCAATAATAAGGACATAATGAGTTGTTTGGCAACAGATAGTCTTTCACGAATACAGTCTCTCAAACAGGCTGCCTTGTATGTTGAACAAGTTGTGGTTCAAGATCCTATATTTTCATTCACAGCTGTGAATTCAGACACCAACAAAGCTTTCACCAGTTCTATGGGGCTTAATGAAAGTGAAAATATAGACAGAACTTACCTTGCTGCAAACGCACATTACCTTATCTTGTTAAGACCGTTTGTTTCAGGGGGGTTTGTAAAAATTTATCCTGTTAGTCTTGAGCTTGAACGTGGCGAAAACCTGCCAATCTGGTACTCTGAAAATGGCTATGAGGATAGTTTGCCACGAGATGTTCTATCTTATTATAAAAAGCATTCAACCGCTCGCTCCGCAAGAATTGTGGATGGCCAGTTATTGGTGAGGTCAGTGTTGGAACGGTGTAGGCATATTAGCGTGACTTTTAACGGATCAGATAAATCAGGGATGCTTTTTCTTCTGCAAGAAGGAAGCTCCCAAAAAGAGCAAAGTTCGGGCTATTTTGAAATGAAGCTTGTCACGCCTAAATCACGCCCCACTCGAAAGCGTTTTGAACAATGGGTGAAAGAATCTATAAATCGCGCTGCCATTGTTCATTATGAAGGTATGTGTAAAAAAATAGGATTAAGCCAAAGGTTGGTCAGTCTATATAGCTGTGAACATGAGTTGGAGTGGAACCTTTTGAATATGAACTTGAATGTTTTTGGGAGAGATATTCAGGCAAACACATTCAATTCAACAATGCAAATGGACCTACCTTTTTTAGATGGTGTCAGCGCCCACGATTTAATGTCTATTCGAAATAATGACGGTGAGTTATTTCAATCGTTCAGAGCTGAATTAGAAAAATCTGTTCGCTCAGCGCGACATGAACAAGATCCCATCAAGGTTCAGCAAATTATTGAAGATGCGCAACATGAATTGTTTGATGTTCAAACACGTCAAATAGCACCATTAGTTAATAATATAAGGAAAACCCATTTTGCTGAGGCGGGAATCGGGCTTGTGGGTTTGGGGGCCAGCATCGCCACATCAGGGGCTAGTCTTTTTGCTACACTCTTGGCCACTCTTAGTGGGGTTAAAACCCATTCGGACTATTTAGTAAAGGTTCAGTCCAATCCTTGCCATTTTCTTTGGAAGGTTAAGAATAAAGCAAAACCTTGCAAACTCTAGGAACCTAGCGAAATAGCTGACCGCAGAGCAGCATTAAAACTGGTCATGGGTGTGTCAATGCGATATAACAAAAATGAAGGTTATCGAACTCACTCTATCCCGCAGTCCATATGCCTTTTGGATGAGTTGAGTAGGGGTGGGGGTGAAATGGTGCCCAGACGCGGAATCGAACCACGGACACGAGGATTTTCAATCCTCTGCTCTACCGACTGAGCTATCTGGGCACACTGTCATGACAAAGGGTTTGTCAAACACAGGTGGTGTTTAGAGTGGTGCCGACTGCCGGAGTCGAACTGGCGACCTACTGATTACAAGTCAGTTGCTCTACCAAATGAGCTAAGTCGGCACATTTCTAAACGCGCTAATACTGACTAAACGTGAGTACTAACTGGTTGTAAACAAACATTGTCTGTCTCAACGGAGCGCTATACTAAAGACCTGCTCGACCTAAATCAACCTTTTATTTCAGTTTAATGTCTGTTTGATTATATTTCGGTCAATTTGTAAAAAAATCGTCCACAGCGTGCTAAAACTAAGCACACTGCAACCAATTCACGGCGATTTTAATCCTTAATCCACAGCTCCAGCAAAGTCCTAGCAATGGCAATTCGAGGCGGTAACAGAAAAGTTTTATCCGTATCGCCATTAAGCACCGCCACCACATCCGCTTTACTGACCCATATCACCTCAGCCAGCTCGTTATAATCAATGGTCAATTGTTGGTCTTTCGCTTCAATATGCACACCAATCATCAAATTAGAAGGAAATGGCCAGGGTTGATCGCACATATAAGTGACTTCGCCACCAATCACCCCCGCTTCTTCCCATAACTCCCGCCGCCCCGCTTGGGCAAAAGTCTCTCCGGGCTCCATAAATCCCGCCAGGCAAGAAAAACGTCTCTCATCAAATTGGTGCCCTCTGCCCAATAAACACTGATTGCCATAAGTAACCAACATAATCACCACCGGATCCGTACGCGGAAAATGCTCAGTCTGACAAGCTGGGCAGTCCCGCCGCCAGCCGCCATGGACAACCTCGCTTTTACTGCCACAACGGGCACAATAACCATGAGTGGCGTGCCAGCTTAACAGGCTATTGGCCTCGGCCAAAATGCCCAAATCGCTATCAGGTAAACCCCCTGCCAGCACAAAAGAACGAATATTCACGGTTTCGCCCATACCTCCACTCACACCTCCACTCTCACCTTCACTGATGACCTGACTCATTGACTCGCTAACCGCCAGGGTATAATAATTCAACCCATCCTTAACCCCCAAAAAAACACATAATGCGTTCTTAAGCAATTCTTCAGACACCTCACAGGTCGATAGTTCGGCTGCACTGAAAAAACAACGCTGGCTGTCCTGACCTGCCAAACCTTGAGGTTTAAGCAGTATCTGGCCTTTGGCCAATAACAAATAACGGTCTGATTCACAACTCAGGTTGGCCAACCGACGGATCAAAATATCACCGCGTAAATGGTCCATTCTGTTTAATGAGTTTTGGCAAAATAATGGTTCTGGGAGATTAGCTGTCATCATTCATTTCCTAAAGGATAAATTTGCCAGCGCAGATTAAAACATCAAACCACAGATTGCCATCTTTTCGGTTAAACCCCCGCAGCAAAGCCAGCCAAATAGCCCTCAGCGCAAATATTTGTCATGAATTATCAATTGCTTGTAACACAAAACCTATACAGCCGAAAAATGCTGCTACAATAATATCTAACAAACAAAATTTTCAGCCCTTTGGTCACATTTTTAGTTATGATGTTTAAAACCTCAAGCAGTACACAAAAACATTCAATATCAGGGCGTTATCCAATTGCACTGCTCGCGATGGTATTTATAATTTGTTCTATTGCCATTTTCTCCCATTTACGTTCGCTTAATATTCAACTGATTGAAGCCACCGCAAAACACAGCGCCAGACAATATGTTGAGTTTCTCACCCAATTTCGCTCACTGTATAATGCTGAGGTGGTTCAAATCGCGCTAAAAAGCGGCTTAAAGGCCAGCCACGAATATCACAGTCAAGCCAATACCATTCCACTGCCTGCCACCATGAGTATGCTGCTCAGTGAAAGGATTAATTTTAGTGACACCGATATCAAAACAAAGATATACAGCCCCTACCCTTACCCGCTAAGAGAGAAAACCGGTGGTTTACAGGATAATTTTGCCCAACAGGCATGGCAATTTCTCAGCCAAAACAAGAACCAGCCTTTTGTTAGCATTGAAGAAATTGATGGCGAATTAAATGCCCGCTACGCTGTCGCTGACTTGATGCGCGAAGAATGTATTGATTGTCATAATAACCACCCTGATTCTCCCAAACGCGACTGGAAAGCCGGTGATGTACGAGGCATTCTCGAAGTTAATCTGTCGCTCATCCCCGGGCTTGAGAAGGTTGATGCGATATTTATCCAAGTGGTCGGGCTTATTTCGCTATTATTGCTGGTTGCCCTGACCAGCGTCTCCTTTATGATTAACCATCTGCGCCGTATCAACCAAAAAACCATGTTATTGAATAATCAATTGTCACAACAAGTCGAAGAACGCAAAATCGCCGAAGAAGCGGCCCATCTGGCCAAGGACGAAGCCAATTTGGCCAATAAAACCAAATCGATTTTTCTCGCCAATATTTCCCATGAAATCAGAACCCCTATGAATGCCATTATGGGTTATTGCCAAATCCTCAAACGCGATCCAGCGCTTAGTCCAGACCAACACCACTCCTTGCATGTGGTGGGACAATCCAGTGCCCACTTGCTGGAACTGATCAATGATATCCTCGATATTTCCAAAATAGAATCTGGCGTGCAACAAATGAATCCGGTACCATTTGACCTGATATCCTTGCTACAAGGCATCAGTGATATGTTCAGACTCAAAACCCAAAATAAAGGCTTGGTTTGGCAGGTCGAATTGGATTTCTTTCAACAAGAATTCTGGGTAGTGGGTGATGAAAGTAAATTGCGTCAAATACTGATCAATATTATTGGCAATGCGGTCAAGTTTACCGACCAGGGTTTTGTCCAGCTCACCGCCAATGAATCCACCGATGGCATATTTTATTTTGCCATCAGTGACAGTGGTTTGGGTATTTCAACAGACGATCAGGCCAAGCTATTCACGCCGTTTAATCAAGGCCAGGCAGGGTTGAAAAAAGGCGGCACCGGTCTGGGTCTGGCCATTTCGAAAAAATACCTCGAATTAATGGGTTCTAGACTCGAATTACAATCAACAGACAAGGTGGGTACCAGCTTTAGTTTTCAGCTCGCGATGCCCTACGATACCAGTCAATCCCATGAAAAGGTGGTCAGCCATTCTTACAAATGCCTCGCCAACCAAGGGACGGTATCGGTGTTGGTGGTAGACGATATTAAAACCAATCGCGAGATGTTAACCCGTATTTTAGAAGATGCGCGATTCACCGTCACTCAGGCCACTGATGGTTATGCCGCACTGGCGTTATTGGAGCAAAAACCATTCGACCTGGTGATGACCGATGTGGTGATGCCCAAAATGGGCGGGATCAAACTGCTAAATTTGGCCCAAGCAACCAGTCACAATCGCAGTACCCCAATAGTAGCAGTCACCGCTTGTAGTCCAGAAAAGGACAAGCGCCATTTTATTTCACTGGGTTTTGCCGATTACATCAGCAAACCCTTTTTAATTGATCAATTATTTGCCAGTATTGAACAGACGCTCAAAGTGGCATTTGAATATCGCGATATCGACGCTCAGGCGGCTGACAGCAATCAGTCCATCAAAATGGCTTGGCCCCATGACGAAGCGATTATTGCAGGTTTAATCCAAGCGGCCGAGT
>JBLGCB010000385.1:0-6671 GCA_047617105.1 Phenylobacterium sp.
TTTACCTGTGGTGATATCGAAGATTCGTAGCCCTACGGTGCTGCCCAGCGCAAGCAAGTGTTGATTTATCTGACTTATGGCCAAAATGGTCAGTGCTTTTTGACCACTTTGTTGGAATGAGTAGCGAGTAATGGTGGAAGTATTGGTATTAAGCGCATTTAAATCGCCATTAGACAGGCCAATCCACAATTGATTATTCTGATGGTGAAAAAGGAGGCTTCTGACTCGACCGCCAGAAAGTGATTGTGGCTCTTGTTCATCATATTGAAAAGTCTGGTTCTGATAACCATCATAGCGGTTTAACCCGCTATCTGTGCCGATCCATAAATAACCCTGAGCGTCCTGAGTAATGGCATTAACAGTGGTATTTGACAGCCCCTGTTTAATTGAAACTGATTCAAAATGGCCGGACAAAGGCAAAGACCAGCCATTTTTTAATGTAACCATTGTGATGAGGACAAAGATCAGCGTTTGTTTGCGCATTTTAATGGTCTTTATAACGTTTTCAAATACTCCAATAACGCCAACCGCTGTGTTTTATCCATGGCGGGCAAGGTTTGGCCATCACGCCCGGCGGTGCGACCTGCGGCATATTCATGACCCGCATTGCTGTTACCTAGCTGACTGGCATCAAATAAGCTGCCATTGAAACCCGTGGTGACAAAGCCGACTTTAGCCGGATCAAACTGGCGGCTGCCGACCATAAATTGATTCGGTCGGTATTCGCCCTCTTCAGCATCGGTGACGAGTTTTTTCGGCAACAATAAATCATATAAGGTTGGCACCGAGCCATTATGCAGATAAGGCGCGGTTGCCCAAATGCCGTTTAATGGTCTGGCTTTATAGGCTTTGAGATCGGCATAAGGGCCAAGCACGGTATCCAGCGGGTGATCGCCTTTTTTGATGCTTTCTTTCACTTTATTGTCCATTGTGGTGTCGATCAGGTTGTAAGCTCGATCAAAAACCCGATGGATAATGTTTTTATCTGGGTCTGGGGTCAATACCACATTTGCCCCTGCTGCGGTGAGTATGGTGGCCACTGGCATTTGTGGTTCGACGTAGAGTGAACCGACCCCCGTGGTGACATAACTGCCCTCAACAATACCCGAGCGGCCAGTGTAATTGACACTATTAAGCGCCATTTTCGGATCGGTGCCGACCTTTAACATATCATCTATCTGAGCAATAACACGACGATTGGGATCATCCCGCTTGATGGGCAAGTGACAACTGACGCAATATTGCTGATAGAGTTTTTTGCCTTGCTTGGCCTGTTGCTGATCGATGGCGGGTAATATTGCTTGTGGCCATAACGGTGAGGTTAATTCGGTGATTTGCGATTCCATTAGGCGCAGATTGGTGACATCAATCGAAGACTCATATTCGACATAGGTACCATTTTGTGCCGCACTGGTCAGGCGTCCGATAATGCTGGAGCCTTCTTTTTCTTGCCAATCTAAGGTGCCGAATACGCCGATGACCTCGCCAATATTACGGCCTAATGGGCCTATCTCGGCGTTTCCAGCCAGACCATTCCATTGTACATAATCATGTTGCGGGGTATCCCATAAAAAAGGATAACTGACTGGGGCATCAGCAGGGTTAAATATCTCAGCGCGTATGGCTTCTTGCTGAGTATCGGTGAGTAGTGGCTCAATGTGGCTAAATAAGTGGCTAAACTGGCCGCCAGAAAGGGGGCCTGTATGGATTCCTTCCATTGCTTCGTTGACTTTTTGTTCGGTTAACACCGTGCTTAGTACTTCAATGACTTGTTCTTTGGTCAGCACGTATTGTAAAACACGGTTGTAAATTCGGCCAAAGGCATCAAGGCGGGCGAAGCCGTATTCAGTGTCTGCATAGTTGATGGCATTATATAAGGTGATATCGCTGAGCGCTTTTTTTATCGCTTGCTCAACTTGCTCGGCTGAATCAAAATTGCCTCTGGCCATTACCCGGCTGGTAAAACTGCTGAGTTTGGCTGGGGTGGTGACGGTGTGTTGTAAGGTCGTTTTTAAGTTTTTCATAAAACCGCTGAAATCTGCCATGCCTGGGCCGCCATCAATCCGAATAGCCACATCATTATAGACAATTTGACCGGTATGGCAGGCGGCGCAGGTGAGGCCAATGTATTCGTTGTCTTTAAAGCTGTCTTTGACAAAACCCAGCGGCAAACCATCGGGATTTGATTCGGTGGCCCGTTGAGCAATATAGCGAAACTTATCCATATTGGTCCCTGAGCGGAATAATTCGCTGCTATCGCTTTGTTCCAACTCGGCAAAAACATCATAGGGCATTAAATTTGAACCCTGACTGGTGCTGTAATACCACATACTTTGAGCGACAGACCAGCCTTGCCAATGCTCGGCCTCGGCCCAGTCATTAAAGTCAGGACTCGGATAGATTTTACTATAACCATCGTTAAATGGGCTCTGTTTGATAATTTGAGCACCGCGGTAGGGGTCGGTGTCGTCGAAACGTTCGTTATGGTATAAATAAAGAAACAACAGAAACACCGCTGTAACAAGAAGAGTGATGTGCCAAGTTTTATGGCTGATTTTTTGAAAAATAGTACTCACGTTATAAAATTGCCTACGACAATAAAAAGACTAGTATTATCATAATTGACTAATGCAAACATTTCCAGCATTGAGGGGATAGGCATTTTGGCGATTGGCTGTGAAATCGAAGAAGAGCGTTGTTATGGGGTGATGAATTATGTCACGCTGACCATGTCAGATAACATCACCGTGGGTGATACGGTGCGTTTTGTTGCCAGAGCAAGTGGCAATCGTTCTTGTGCGGCGGTGTATTATTTTGCTTTTCAAAACTTTTATGCGACTAATACCACTGGGGTTTTTGATGTACCCGTGACGTCAGCTGGCACGTTTAATGCTGTGGCTTCTGCTGAGTGTTGTAGTTATATGAAGTTGGTGAGTAAGCCTGTGAGTGTAGCTTCCGGCCCTGCGCCAAAAATTACTACTGAAACGGTCGCGTCTTTACCACCAAACAGAACCAGAAAAATAATAGGCATCGCAGAAAAAGTGGAGTTGGTCTTTTGTTACCTGTAACCAGTGAATGGATATCTGGACTGGGCACAAGGGTTAAGGGAAGGGACACGATTGAAATGATAACAAATAATCAAAAGCCATATTTCAATGGGACGCTTGAGTGGCGAATACCACAACTTTTTCAAGTTGGTATTGGCGACCTAGTGACGTTTTCAACGTCAATTCATTATGCTACGACTGACAGTGCAGGTAACGCGACAATATCAAAAAAAGACAGTGTGGTTGGTATTGCAGTACAAGCATCAGCAGCATTGTCTGATCCAAATCAGTTTTACGGAGATTAATCATGCTATATATCCAGTTCCACCGCCTTAATTTGGTGATATTTTTTAGCGTAATGATTTTTTCTACGGCAGTGATGGCACAAACTGATTTGAAAACACAATTAACGCAGATACAGCAAAATTTAGCACAGCTCCTGAGCGTTAATGACCCTACATTTCGAGAATTTTTGCCTTCATCAATGTCTGATGTTTTTCTGCAAGAACAACGCTTACAACAAAGTAATAATCCTCAAAGAAACTCACTAATCATTGATACTTGGTTAAAGAGCTTTATTTTGCTCGATCAATATATTGGTATAGAATACGTTGCTTATGATGAGCCATTAATGAATGTGCCTGTGCCATATGTGGAAGGACAGAGTTCAATTGCAGGCATGTCAGCTAATAGCATAAAAGATGAAAAGACACGCAAAGCCTATATCAAAGCAATAGAAGAAAATAACAATCAAAATTGCTCGCTTTCAATTAGCTTTACGAAAGGCATTACAAGATTGGGTAAGTTACTTTTCTGGCGTTATCAGAGATAATTATTCGTTATCAAACGAAGCTGCCTATAAAACACTCGTTCATAAGATCAGCAGTGCAATTCCAAAAGGCGAAGTCCGCAATACGCTGCTCATCAAAGTGAAGAAGATATGGAAAAAGCGTTGAAACCTTCTCACTTTCGATGGGCCTTGCGAAATGAGAAGCCTAATGGCACACACTTTTTCCACATAATATTTAATCGGATATAGTGTGTTTTTGATATCAATCTACAAAGCGTAGAGGTGAAATACTTACCATTAATAAAGGCGAAGTGATGTGAGAATTATGCTTTCGATTTACAGCAAGCTACGCAAAGTGATACTTATCAGCATCATTTGTGTCGCCTGTTCAAATGAAAAACAAGCAGATAACATAGACCAGCCGGCACCGAACCCAAGCCCTCAAGAATGGTCTAAACCAACAGCAATCCAACACTTACAATGGTTGCAGCAGCAACAGAGAAAAAGACAACAGTTGCTTGATCCAGAAGTAAAAATGGCACAATATCGAAAAATCAACAGGATTATAACAAAAGCCATTATATTTATAGTAAAGGTGAGGTTATTACTCTGACTGATCACTCACCGGCGCTTAATGAAATACAGCAACAAGAAATGAAGGAAAATTTCAAGTTAATCAAACAGATCTATCAGCAGGTAAAGAAAAGTATTACGGTACCTGAGGGGGCCAAAATCATTGTTCGTTACGAAGGCGACAGCATCATTATAAGTTTTAGCAGTATGTTGGCACCAGGGGTTCGAGGTCCTGAACATGCGGCAGAAATCACGGTTGATAGCGAGAGTGGAAACGTAGTTTATGTTAATTAGGAATATCCAAGGTTTTTAACAATGAAAACTGCAAAAATAAAACAATTGTTTCGCATGGCTTTTACACTTTATATGTTTTCGGCCTATGCGCTGGGAAGCGAAATCCCCCTAGAGGTATTTCAACACAGCTCTTCAACAGTCGACACTGGTCCAAATCCATTGGAAGCGGTAGTGACAATCTCCAAAGAACAATATGTCTCTAAAAACGGCGTCATGGCACAGGCGACAATAACAAATGTATCATCTCGGGATATAGATATTGTGTCAGATCCCGCGACTTGCTGGATGGCGATTATTGATGGACATGGACAGCTAATTAATTCAACGCCAAGGCCAACTGCCATTTGGGCGCTCGATTCAATGGCATACAAAACCCCAGCAGACTACCCGAAAACGCGCTTTAAAGCAGCAACGAGAAAAGAATTCACCATTAATATAAGCCATGTTTTGGAAGTTAACTTGAATCGTGATAACAAAAAGGGAAATTCCGAGCAAGAAAGAAACATCATACCTTTAAAAGCGGGTCACTATAATGTTAGATTATTTTGCATGTTTAATTGGTACTCTGATAGCGTAAACTTTGTCAGGCTTAGATCACAAAGCGTAGAAGTCCAATACTTACCATTAATAAAGGCGAAGTGATGTGGAGATGAGAAGCCTAATGACACACACTTTTTCCACATAATATTTAATCGAATCTAGTGTTTTCAATATTAATCCACTGAACAGTCAAGCAAGAGCATTTCAATCAGGCCCGAGCAGAAGGAATACACCAAAATGAACGCTCCCTATCTTAAAAATACCATGCTAACCATGCTTTTGGTTGCCGCTGTCGCTTGCTCGCCTGACAAAAAGGAAGAGGTTAGTGCTCAGCTTTCTGGCGTAGAAAAATCAACTTTAAAAAAAGGTAGTTCTTCATTAACGCCTAGCACTTGGACACCAAGAAAAGCATTGCAAGAAATGGAGCGCCAGGGTGAGGTTGCACAGCTTGAACTGTTAAAAAAGCACCAAGAAAAGCGGCTGGCATTAACTTATAGTAATTATATTTTTAGTCACGGCAATGTGCATAGAATCGTCGAAAATCTGATTGATAGCGATGAAGAAAGGGCTAAATTCGACTTGATTAAAAAAGCATGGCAGCAAGCAAAGAAAGCTGGACGGACTGTAAAGGAAGGTGCCAGGATTCTTGTTTACAGAGAAAAACGTGACATTGTAGTGGCATTTTCTAATAGGTTACATCCAGGAGTTCGAGGAAACACTTTTAGTTTCAGGATTATTTTTGACGCTAATACCAAGGAAATCAAAGCTGACCATTGGTTACAACTCGGTTTGCAGCAAATAAGACATCTGAATCATGGGCTGTTAAGTTAGCGTTGGGCAACTTAAGCAATTTTAAACCTCGATTCATTATGCAACAACCGATAGCACCGGTAAGGCAACACTGTCAAAAGTTGGCGTCACAGGGCCGGCATTGTCAGCCTCAACAAACCTCACCGATCCAAACCAAGGTTACGGAGATTAAACATGACAAAAACTTTATTATATCGAATGATTTTGACGGCGTTCATCGCCTTAAATTGCCTATTTATAACAACGGTGACGGCAAGTCCCAAGATCGCTGATGTTGAATTGCAACTTTCGCAGGTTGTACAAGAGCTGACTCTACATTTAAATACTAAATACGAATGGCCTGAAACTTCTTTGATTACATCTATGAGTTTGGTTTATGGAATGGAGAATGAAGTTGCACCTGCTGATGAACATCATGTCGACTTGTTAATACTTGATACGTGGTTACACTGCTTAGCGTTGATAGATCAGCATATTGATGAAAATCCCGCGCCGGATGATGAACCTTCAGCCAATATTCGTATGCCATTAGGCGCGACTAAAAGTGATAAAATATATCAACAATATGTTCAAAAGAGAAAAGAACACGACCTTATAGCGAAACAGTCAAGATATCA
>JBLGCB010000386.1:0-6668 GCA_047617105.1 Phenylobacterium sp.
GTTGATTGGCTGGGAATTTCTCGATGCTGGCCTTGAAAAGTATGGTGGTGAAAACTGGTTTGCTGGTATTAATGATCAATTTCCAACCCCGTTTAACCTCGTCAGTGCAGACATCAATTGGTTTTTGGCCACTTGGTTCGAAATCATCGGTGGCACGGCATTGATAGTAGGCTTGGGCACCCGCTTTTTTGCCATATCGCTGATGGTGTTAACCATTGTCGCGGCGTTGGCGGTACATATGCCAGATCAGTGGAATAGCATCGTAGAACTGGCGAAGGGTTATGCCATTAGCAACGATGGCCACGGCAACTTCAAACTACCGCTGATGTACTTCACGATGTTAATACCGTTTGTTTTTATTGGTGCAGGCAATCTCAGCGTCGACGCGTTGATCAGCAAAGCAATGAAAAAACCGTCAAATGGTGCATTTGAATAAGAGGACAAAAACAATGTAAAAAGTGACGGGAATCGGTGGGCGAAGGGGCACTGGAAGCGAGTGCCCGCAGCTTTCTGTTCCCCTGAGGTGGAGGCAGGAAGCCGACAGGATGCGGCTTCATGGATGAATCAAACCAGCGGAGCAAACAAACAATGAAAAAAGTGACGGGAATCGGTGGAGTCTTCTTCAAATGCAAAGACCCTGAAGTCATGCGTCAATGGTATCAAACCCATTTGGGCATGGAAACCGACCAATATGGCACCACCTTTGAATGGCGTAAAAGCGATGACGCACAAGCCAAAGGTTATACCCAGTGGAGCCCTTTCAAGCAAACAACCGACTATTTCGAGCCTTCGAAGCGCGATTTCATGATCAACTACCGAGTCGAAAATCTCGAAGCCTTGGTTGAGCAGCTTAAAGCTGAGGGAGTGACCGTTGTCGATGAGATTGAATCATTTGAATATGGCAAGTTTGTTCATATTCTTGATGCCGAAGATAACAAAGTAGAGTTGTGGCAACCCAATGATATTGAGTATGAAAAAATAGTGGGTGCGAAGGTGTAGGGTGCGCACTGCGCACCACCGCCATGGATGGCGGAGGATCCACATGGACGTTTTCAACACCCAAACCATATTAATATCGGTTTACAATCCACGGTACACGGATCATCTTTGTATAGAGCACGCCATCAATTCATGGTGCGCGAAGCGCACCCTACGCCAACAACGTTAAGCCAACTCATCCGAAGCCACACGATAATGCGGGTCTTCTGAGAAATTCACTTCAACCATACTACCTGCCCTTTTAAGCAACTGCACACAGTCTTCACTAAGGTGTCGCAAATGCAATTCTTTGCCTAATGCATTATATCTATCGAACAAAGTATCAATGGCTTCTATCGCCGAATGGTCAGCAACACGGCTGTATTTGAATTCAATCACCACATCTTTAGGATCATTCTTGGTATCAAAAATATCCAAGAACTGACTCGCCGAACCAAAAAACAATGGACCGTGCAATTCATAAATTTTGGCACCTTTTTCATCAACATTCTTGACCGCATAAATATGTTTGGCGTGGTCCCAGGCAAATACCAGCGCCGAAACAATCACCCCAACGATAACCGCAATGGCCAAATCACTGTATACCGTGACACCCGATACCAACACAATCACAAAGGCATCAGCCTTAGGAATTTTCTTCATAATACGCAGACTTGACCACTCAAAAGTGCCCAATACCACCATAAACATCACCCCAACCAAAGCCGCCAGAGGAATAATTTCAATCAACGCAGAAGCAAACAAAATAAACGCCAGCAAAGTAAGTGCTGCGGTAATGCCCGACAAACGACCACGACCACCAGAGTTAATGTTGATCATACTTTGACCAATCATCGCACAACCACCCATGCCGCCGAAAAATCCAGTAGCAACGTTAGCAACACCTTGACCGACACATTCGCGGTTACTACGGCCGCGGGTTTCGGTTAATTCATCAATCAATGTCAGGGTTAACAACGATTCAATCAAACCAATGGCCGCCAAAATAATCGCATATGGGAAGATGATCCGTAAAGTTTCGAAGGTAAATGGCACCATTGGGATGGAAAATTCAGGAAAACCACCCGCTATCGTGGCATTAACGTCACCGGTCATGGTTTTAACAAAGTCGATGACCGTGCGAGTTTCAAGTTGTGGGGCGAAGAACGAAATCAGCGTTACAACCGCAATAGCGACCAAAGAGGAAGGCACGGCGGTGGTCAATTTTGGCAAAAAGTGAATGATTGCCATGGTTAATGCCACTAAGCCCAACATAGTCCACAAAGCAGCGCCTGTCATCCAAACCAGCTCTCCGTTAGCGCCAGGGACTTTAAACTGTCCCAACTGGGCCAAAAAGATCACAATCGCCAGACCATTAACAAAACCAAACATCACCGGATGCGGCACGATGCGAATAAACTTACCCAAGCGTAAAACCCCGGCCAACACTTGTATCAGGCCCATCAACACCACAGTGGCAAACAGATATTGCACCCCATGCTCGGCCACCAAAGACACCATAACAACCGCCAGTGCACCAGTAGCACCAGAGATCATACCCGGACGTCCACCTAAAATAGACGTTAGCAAACCAATCATAAAGGCAGCGTAAAGACCAACCAGTGGATCGACACCAGCAACAAAAGCAAAGGCGACAGCCTCTGGTACAAGCGCCAAAGCAACGGTTAAACCAGACAGCATATCGTTTTTAATCGAAGCGCCGGATTGCGTAAATAACTTAAACATGAGGTTTTTGATTTTCCCGTGGGTTGCGTAAATGAATAACGTGTATCTTTTTTAAAGTGCACCTAAAGCCAAATCTTGATGCCTGTTATCGCTAAAAACGACAAAAACAAAAAGCACGCGATCCTAACAAACCACGCCCTTTGGGGCAATTGATTACCGACCCAAATCAGCAAATAGCCATGAATTTGGTATAAACAGAACAAAAGCAACGAAAAAGACCTTACTATTAACAAGGTCTTAGCGTAGATTCACCTCTGATTTAACGCTCGCGGTGTTTTTTTAACCAGTGATATCACTTTTATTTGCAATCAAAGTCGCCAGAGGTAAAACATTGGTGTAAGCTCAATACAAAGATACACAAAGATAAAAACAAGACGCTGACTAGCGCGTCTCTATTATGCAGGTAGGACTTAAGCCACTTGCGCTATCAACAGGTTTACAGCATATGAGTCAAACAGAACTGGAGATGGGTGCCAACCAGTTAATCGTCAGCAAAAGCGATTCAGCCGGAAAAATCACCTATTGTAATCAATGTTTTATCGAACTAACGGGTTACACAGAAAATGAGCTGATCAAACAGCCGCACAACATCATTCGTCACCCGGACATGCCAGGCGGAATATTTTATCTAATGTGGCAAACATTAAAACAAAAGCACGAATTTAACGGCTTTATAAAAAACAAAACTAAAGATGGAAACTGCTATTGGGCATTTACCAATATCACTCCAGTGCTCAATCCCAATGGGCAAATCACCGGTTACACCAGCGCCAGCAGAGCACCTAACATTGCAGCCACTTCTTTGTTTGAAATGTTTTATGAACAAATGCTCGAAAGCGAAAACGGTAATACATCTGAATCTGCCTGCAAGCAATCACTCCAGCAGCTCAACGAACTATTAAATGCCATGGGGGACAACTATGAAGCCAGTGTCTTTAAGCTCCAATTCTCTTAAAATTTGTTCTCTGGCGATAGGTTTACTCAGCCTCGCTTTCATACTGGTCATTGCGCTGCCCCAATATTATTTTATTGCTGCCATCGTGATATTGGCGGCTATTGCCGTTTTGGTCTATCAAAGTCGTTTGTTGAACCAACAGTTTGCCCAAATTAACGAAATCAATGCGGTAGTTGAGTTATTAGGTCAGGGTGATATCACCCATCGTATCATTAAGTTTCCTCACAACACCATTTTCAGCCATCTGGTCAACAACCTCAATCGCGGGTTGGATTCTATCGAAATTTACCTCGGTGAAACCTTGGCGGCGATGCATGCCATTGAAACCAAAAACCTTTATCGTAAATCACTGGCCGCTGGCCTGCCCGGTTCATTTGGCAGTGCTTTGACCGAACTGGACGTGTCTTTTGCGGTTATTAAAGACAACCTCGAACTAGAAACCCAAAACCGTCTGAGTGGCATGTTAAGCACCTTGCAATCGGATAAAACCCGGCAGAACTTGTTTACCACCCAAGATCAGATGCGTGATGCCGTGACCGCCATGGAAGAGGTGGATACCATCACTAAAAACACCGTTTCTCAGGCATTAACCAATAAAAACTCAATGAGCCAAATCAACCAAGATTTTGACAAGGTGAATGGTTCTTTGACCAATATGGCCGAGTTGGCCGAATCGTTAGATCAAAACTCCAACAACATTGAAAAAGTCTCCCAAACCATCGCCAAAATAGCCGATCAGACCAACTTGCTGGCATTAAATGCGGCCATCGAAGCGGCCAGAGCCGGTGAAGCTGGGCGCGGATTTGCCGTAGTAGCTGATGAAATTCGCAACCTCGCGGAGATCACAAAAAAAGCCACCACCGATATTGCCAGCTCTATCGTGGTGGTATTAGATACCAGTCGCAATGTGGTGTCTAATACCGATGAACTGACCCAGCTTAACGGCCATTTCAAAGAACTGATGAGTGATTTTGACGAGTCATTCAAACACTTTGCTGACGGTGCCGAAAAAATGTATGAGCGGGTCAATTTTGCCCGAATGTTAAATGACTTTATTTTGGTCAAACTCGACCACTTAACCTTTTTGCAAACGGCTTACCGAGCCATTGATTTGGGTCATGATTCTGAAGAAGCCCGTGAATCAATGACCACCCACCACAACTGTAGCTTTGGTCAATGGTATCATCAGGTGGGCCAGCAACATTATGGTCACCTACCGTCATACGCCAAAATTGATCAACCTCATCATGCTTTTCACGAGAGCATCAGTGCCATGATTGGCGATTTGCGTTCACTCGAAACCGAGAACATGGATGAAGATCTCAGCAACAAGATTTATCAAAAGATGGAAATTGCCGAGAATATGAGTTCTGCCATCACTGAAAACATTACCAGCTTAATTGATGAGAAGTTAAAGTTTGAAGGCCATGGTCAGGCGGTCGCCACTACCGAGATTGATTTGTTTTAGTGTATGTGGGCTGATTTGAGATGTGGAACACTACACCGACAGCCCGCCTTAAATAAAACCAGTTAATGATTGACATCCCCCCATTTCTTTCTATAATGCGCCTAGCTTGAAAGTACGCCTTATCTCTATTTATGCCAGTTCGATGTTTTGTCCAAAGTTAAATGCTTTTGCCGATCGTGCAGTGACACATAATGAATAGCTACACATTCTAAGCATTCAGCCTTTATTAAAAGGTCAGAATTACACATTTATACTTTAATTAAAAATAGGATGACATTATGTCTACTACTACTGGCACTGTAAAATGGTTTAACGAAGCAAAAGGTTTTGGTTTCATCGAGCAACAATCTGGACCTGACGTTTTCGCCCATTTCAGCGCTATCGTTAGCGAAGGATTCAAGACTTTGGCTGAAGGCCAAAAAGTTGAATTCAAAGTAACACAAGGCCAAAAAGGTCCTCAAGCAGAAAACATCGTAGCACTTTAATCTTATCGATTAAATTGCAGTTGATGGCAGGCACTAAGCCAGTTAATCAATGATATCTGCTAATGAAAGGTGAATCCGCAAGGGTCCACCTTTTTTTTCGTTCATAAATACCTAACCAACTTAGCTGCACGACTACCTCGCAAAAATCACCTTTAACTAAATTTTATACACAGTGTAGCCGACACAGATCCAAACCATTGGCTAATTGTAGCCCACACAGATCCAAGTGAAATATTTATCGCTAAATCTACAAAAATCACTTGTTTATATTACCTGGACAATGTTTAATGGCTGCGTTTTTAAAGTAACAAGGATGAATTAAAGCAAAGGATGTCCCACACTTTTTACGAGAAAATCTACGATGAAAACATTAACCAAAACCCCCTTGCTCAACCAGGTGACCTCAACGGCCCTGTTCAGCAGCCATATTAACGCAGGCAAAGAACCTGATACAGCCACGTCAAAAACCCAGCAACCAGCGGTGTAGGATAAGCCATGAAAATAGTAGTGTTTTTATTGATATATTCCACGATAGTGATCAGTGTGCTGCGGATTTTTTTGCTGTCATTCCAACAACATGCTCGGCCAGATCCCATCAAAATACCAATGGGTTCTAAAATCACCGAAGCGGTATTAGAGGTATGCCGACTAGAGCAGCTGATTATAGAAACCACCGATTTTAACCAGCAAATCGCTTTAATCGAACAAGCCAAAGCCATAAAAGCTTGGTTGTATCAGCAATCTACCGATCAGAACAGTACGGTGATAGATGACAATGTGATTAGCATGGCCAGTTTCAAAGATTCTAATCGCCAGTAGCGCGAATATCGTCATTCAGTGGTGGCATATCAGGCATAACGCCTGATAACTGGTTTAGATCATGAGCGATTTTCAGCGCTAAATTACCAATACCGTCAGGAGAGACCTGCTTTATTTGTGAATATTCCACTCCGCCCATCAATGCCTTAATAATCACTTGCAGTAAAAGTTCAGCATTTATTGGGTCGCTATGGTTCGAGTCGTTTGGGGTTTCTTG
>JBLGCB010000387.1:0-6664 GCA_047617105.1 Phenylobacterium sp.
CAGTGCGACAACATTTACAGATGAATTGGGCCAAGCGACGACTTATCGTCACTTTGATCCATTTGGCAAGCCAATGAATGGCGACTGGCGGATGTTGACGCCTTCAAGGTTGATTTACAACCAGAAAGAAGAATTTCCATTTGATGAGCTGAAATTACCGACTCGACGCGGTTTCACCGACCATGAGCATCTGGATTCGGTTGAATTAATTCATATGAATGGTCGAGTTTATGATTATAATGTTGGCAGGTTTATGAGTGTGGATCCGGTGATTCAGAGTCCGGGGAATAGCCAGGGTGTTAACCCTTACAGCTACATAATGAATAATCCGTTGGCGGGGACAGATCCGACAGGGTATGTAATAGAAATAATTATTCGATGTGGCGGGAACGAACCTGGGTGTGCAGATAATCTTCCTGAATCTTCAGATCCAACAAATGGCAATGGGAACCAACGAAATCGTAACGATAAATCATCCAAACCATCTTCAAAAGGTTCTGGAGACTCACCAAATAATTCACCAGCACCTTCAAACGGCAGTCAAAAACCGGGTGAAAGAGGTGCACCAGGAGCCAAAGATAATACTGACATTCTTGGACAGAATTCACGAGGTAGTGGCGGTGGTGGCGGGGCCAGTAATGATAAAGAAGATAAAAGGAATCGTTCTGGCAGTCTATTTGAATCTTTAGACAATGCGGCAAGCGAGGCTGGTCAATTTGCAGGTTGGCTGGTTAATCATGCAAACCAGCAAATAAGTCAGGATCAGGGCTGGCGAGGAACTGCTTGGAATTTCTTTGCTGCGGATGGACTAAATGCCTATAGCCAACTAACAGGAGGAGACTATAGCGGGGCTGTTTTCAGCATTGCAATGGCTTTGATGAAGCCTGTTAAAGCGGCTTCGAGATTTCTTGATAGTAACCAATATTCTGTATTATTCGAAACAAAACTGTCGAAGGGAATGTTTCCAGGTCGTTCAGATAAAGCTCACTTTCAAGATGCCAACAAGCAATTACATGAGCAAATGCGAGGTGACTCTGAGTTTGCAGATATGATGGAAGGTTTACATCCTGGTATTACCAAAGGCCTTCAACCAGGTCCGCGAGGCGCGTATCCTAGGAGAGCACCAGCGAAAGATGTTACATGGCATCATGGTGTTAACCCAGGACAAATGCAATTAGTTTTCAGGAACCAGCATAGTGCGCCTGGAGCAGTCCAAAACACTCTACATCCGGGAGGTATCGGAGGCATGAATACTTGGGGAGGAGGAAGATAAATGAATAATAATGTGTTGACTACGTTATCCAAAGTGCTTTTAAACATTGATAATTTACCTTGGGAGTATGCTCTATATATACCTTCTGTAAATGCAGGCTGGTCAAGAGATATCAAGTGTATGGTGCTTGATCCTGAGGAAACAGAAGATCCAGATGATGATCCTGATGAAGCTAAAAATAATGGGATGAAATATGCACTGGGTATTAGTGATGTCCAAGACGTTATGGAAAATATATTAGCTCAAAAAAGAACGTTGGATCTAAATCTACAAATAAAAGCACTGAAATATTACTACGATAATGATGCGTTTATTGAATTGTAACAATCAGGTGTCCCGTGCTAACCGTTCGAATGATCTGGGTTAATGTATTTGTGGCTTATTTGTCTAAATTAGCCACACCTTCTTCCCACTTTATTTTCATTCCATCAATGACAGTTGCAAAATATTTCACCTATGGTTTGACGCTTATCTGATTTGGGCCGTGATCTGAATAAGCAGCCACAACAAATCCCGCCTGCTACAAACGGTTTACTTTGAATATTAACTGTAACCTAATAGCCAAAATTTATGGTGGCTGCATGTAGAAGGGGCAGCTGTAATCATTGACATTATCTGTGAATCGATAGAAAAAGATGGCGAAATACTCACGATCAGTTAAATGACCTCCGGTCAAACCGGAGGCTTATAAAATGAAAAACAAATGAAATTAATAGAAATTGATATGGGCACTACGATAGGCAGCCCTGGCTATAAAACGTTTAATGCCAATGGACAATGCATAACCCATTTGCTCCTAATTGAACTGGGTCGCTACGATAATGCATCAATAAAAAAACTGAGTGTAACGTTGACCAATGATAATTGCTCACCTCATTTGGAGGTTTTGTTCGGCAATATTGGGGATGTTATGATGCCGTTTGATTTTGACAGTTACTGGTTGTTAGATTCGATCGCACAAAAAAAGAGAGCATTGTTTGACGCACTGTATAAAGGGATAGCCTTTGCTGTCACAACCTTGTCTTTAGACATTGAACCATTTAAGAAGGCAAAAGATGCCATCTTGGCAGACTCGTTAACGACAGAGTTTATTTGGGGAAGAGCTAAGTGGAACAGCTCAAAAAGCCTGAAAGCCCAAGTATTTTACAGATTTAACATGGAAGATATTGAAATCGGGGTTTTGATTTATGCCAAATCAGGTAAGCTTGTTAAAGAAAAAGTATTGGCAAAGACATTACCACATTTTATGTTTGTTGAACCGTTGTTGGGACGCTTAAATTGGAATGATGAACGTCATTTAGCGCTTATTTCAAAAGATAAGCAAGAAAGGTTAAGCGTTTCCCTATGAGCGTATGTAATTAATACCAAACGTAAAACAAAAATCTAAGGACACACCGTTCCTAAAAAACTTTAATCGGAAATAGAGCATGTCCTAAATCAACCTGACAAATAGGATTATCAGGTTTTAATAAATATATTGCGTCGAAACAACACGCTAGACACCCACCAAAAAAACACCACATGGCCAACGGCGAACATTAACGATGCAAAGGTCGGTTCAAACACTTCCCGCAAACCATCAAATAACCATTGATACAAACTGATATTGCCGATATCAATATTGTAATAACTGGCAACACACAAAAACGACAACATATACATCAGTAATGGATTACTGCCATATTCAATCAGCGGTTTGGTTAGTTTATGAAACCCTTTAATATCAATAATGTAAATCGCCGCACTGAGCGCCAAACAGGCATAACCGGCGCTGTACAGCGCATATGAGCTGGTCCATAGTGATTTGTTCAGCGGCATCTGCGAACTCCATAACAGTCCGATGGCCACCGACACCACACCAAACACACCGATGTTTATTGCGCTGTCTTTTTTATCTTCGACCGACACCAAGTATCGAGTCACTTCAAAACCACACAACAAATTCACCACAGCAGGCAAACTACTGAGTAACCCTTCTGGATCAAACGCCAACCCTTTGCCCTGCCAAAGATGGCCTTCACCCAACAGCATTATATCCAACTGACGTACCAAGTTATCTTGCAGCGAAAATGGCGCATCACCACCAGCCAATACCAGTAACCCCCAATAAGCCAGCAAAATACCAACGCACAAAGCATAGATGGCGTTTTTGCGCAGCGTCAACACCACGACGGCACCAATAACATAGACAATGGCAATGCGCTGAAAAACCCCCATCAAACGCATATCTTGCCACGGTCCGTTAAAAGGATAACTATTGAGCAATAAGCCAATACCAAAGAGCATCAAACCACGCTTAAGCACCATTAAAAGCAGTGGCGTAGAGCAGGTGAAATCATTTTTTCTGAACGAGAAGAACATCGCCGAGCCGACGATAAACAAGAACATGGGAAAACCCAAATCCATAAATGTACAACCATGCCAATCGGCATGTAGTAACGGCGCATATACATAATCCCAAGACCCTGGGGTATTGGCCAAAATCATCACGGCTATGGTACAACCGCGTAACGCATCCAGCGCCAAATAACGTGACATAAGTTCATTTCCTTGCAATGGTAAGCAATGACAACGTTGTCAAAGCCATTATTGCAAACCATACACGCAAAAATTAAGGTTAGCTAGCGTTCATTCAATGACCGATAACTTTAAGAAATAACGCCAAAGCCGCCGGGGCAATATCTGTCAAGGTGTATCGCAGACTCGGAAAAAAGCACCAAAGAGGGGTCAATCGCCCCCCTTTTTATATTGCCATCGGCGTCGTGTTGCTTAATTGCTTTTGAACCGGTCTATTCATACACTATTAATAAACCACTTTGTGAGTAAATATGTCACACGATACCATTTCAGCTAACAAATCCCGTCAAGATCTCTCTTGTTACCAGGAAATCTGGCTATTCGCTTATGGCTCATTGATCTACAAGGTTGATTTTCCTTATTTGGCCAGCTCACAGGCCAGTATTTATGGCTGGCAGAGGCGTTTTTGGCAGGGTAGCCACGATCATCGCGGCACAGTGGATGCGCCCGGCAGAGTGTTAACCCTGATTGAACACCAACACAGTGAGTGTTGCGGTGTCGCATTTCAGGTCACTCAAGAAGTTTTTGAACATTTGGACCATCGTGAGAAAAATGGTTATTTGCGTTATGAAGTGGATATTCATTTTAACGATAACCAAGTTAAACCAGGTTTGGTGTATATAGCGCCCAAAAATAATGCCGCATTTCTTGGCCCCGCCTCAGAACAAGCCATCGCAGAACATATTGAGCAAAGCCGTGGCCCAAGCGGAGAAAATAAGGATTATGCATTACAGCTGGCCGATGCATTACGGGCACTAAAAATCAATGACCCACATGTGTTTGCCATTGAGCAAGCACTTAAAAACTTAGCCTCTCCCAATTCACTGGATAAACACTGATGGCAAAACCCAACAAAAAAATGCCAACGACAGCGGTGGATATCTATTGTGCCAAATGTAAAACCCAACTGTTTAGATATTATAAAGGCGGCAAAGGCGCGCTGGTGAAATGTTTTAAACAGCGCATCAGCATCGATTACACCACCCAGCCGTGTATTTGCCCGGTGTGCCAAGCGGTATTTGCCAGAGATGTTTTGGTGCGTGGCACCCCAGCCTTTAAAATCATTGGTGGCAAGGTGATGGTTAAGTAATTTGATACCGAACATATCGTATGCCCGATTAAACCTCATGCAAAAAAAGAAAAGTCCCACCAAAGCGTCTATGCTTTATTCACTACTTCCAAACATTGAAGCCCATCGAAATGCGTCTGATGACTACCTTGCTCTTAATGACTGATGCAAACAGGCGCGCGGTTGACCAATGATGACAGAAAAACCTCCAGAGCCTGGCTTTAAAATCAAAGATTCTTTAATTGCCCACACCCTGATATCAATGGGTATCAGAATTACCCTAGTGATACTGGCGGTCTCTTGCATTAGTTATTGGCATATTATCCAAACGCTTGAGGAACAAACCTATGACAAGCTGAAAAACTACATCCAAGAAAGAGGAAAAAAAGAAAGCGCCATATTCGAGTTGGCGGAGAATAATCATCAGGTCTTTAAACAGCAATACCTCCAAGCATTACAACACGGCGACGATGTCACTGTGGCCGAATTTGATGCGATTTATGAACAATGGCCAGACGGCACGACCCGTATGCGCAAAGCACGGTTTAATGGTGTAATAGACAGCAACGGCATGATAAGCCGCTATACCTCGTCTTATCTGGGCTCAAATGCACCCATTGATGATCAGGCATTTCGCAATAGACTCATACGCGCCTATCAACTGATTGACCGCTTTGGCCCGGCATGGATTAATCATTTTGCCAATATTTATGTCTCCATGCCCGAAAATGGTGTTATCAACTACTGGCCCGGGGTTGATTGGGGTGCCAATGCCATATCGACACTAGATGTGAATGATGAAGAGTGGGTATATGTTGCCAACAAAACCAATAACCCTGAGCGAGCTTCAGTATGGACAGGTTTGTATTATGATCAGACAGCAGACGAGTGGATGGTGTCGTGTATCACACCTGTTGACCAACAAGATCGTCAGTTGCTCAGCATTGGCCATGACTATCTGCTCAATAAGCTGTTCGAGCGGGTTTTTAATGATCATTTAGAAGGCACCTATAATCTTATTTTTCGTGAGGATGGACGTTTAATTGCCCACCCTGACAAAGTGGCTGAACTACAAAAAAATGCGGGTATTGTCAAAATCCAAGATCTCAATGACCAGATACTTGGCGGTATTTATCAACAAGTTTTACAACAAACCAGAGACATTGACGGCAATGTTAAGGTTTTCCTCAGTGAAGATGGAGATTCGTTTCTCGCAGCCTCAAGAATAACAGGTCCAGGCTGGTGGTTTATCACCGTATTCCCCAAAGAATTACTGTCATCAACTGCGCGTTCGACCGCAGAATTCATCTTATTACTGGGCTGTCTTTCATTAATCGTCGAGTTATTGATGCTGTTTTTGGTGTTGCGATTTAACGTGGTTGAGCCTTTAAAAATGTTTGTTGGCGCATCGACAGCGGTTAAAGAAGGACAATTTGATAAAGTGGTGACAGACAAATTTTTGTTAACCAAAAATCGCAGCGATGAGATGGGCACCCTGACGCGTATGTTCCATGCCATGGTCGGCAAAATCGAAGAGAATATTACCCAGTTGCAGCAATTGGACATCCTCAAGGATGAGTTTATGGCCAATACTTCTCATGAACTTAAAACACCGCTCAACGGTATTGTCGGTATTGCCAGTTCAATGCTGGATGGTGCGGTGGGTCCGTTGACCGAAAAACAGCGCTATAATCTCTCGTTGATCGTCATTAGTGGCCAAAGGTTAACGAACTTGGTCAACGATA
>JBLGCB010000388.1:0-6538 GCA_047617105.1 Phenylobacterium sp.
CGCAATCAGTCGCCTTCAATCAGGGATGTTGAAAGCGAAGCTAAAGAATATTATGGCGGCGGGTTATTTTTGGCCAATGACTTTGATGTTTTTCAGCTGGATAAAGATGGTGTGTTGTCCAAAGAAGAGGCCTGATTCAGCGCCGTATGATTGGTATAAAACCCATGTATTAAGCGGTGCGCAGGAGGCGGGGTTTGCAGCGGACTATACAGCTGCTATTGCACAGGTGGTGGCGAAGACCGATTTAGATGAAAACCGTCGACGCCGAGAATTACAGATTTATGGGTAAACGACCGACATAAATTTTACGCTTTCTCTACCTGGCCATACATTACAGGCACCATGGCCTTGAACACTGACAGTGAGACCTTGGGCAGCACTGGCAAGTAGCATGGCGTACATGGCTTTTCCTTTTTCGGTGGCTATCGATAACATCCAATCGTCACCGACCGTGCTACATTCTGCCATTTCTGTACGAGGTCCGGTTGAAAACATAACAACATCACCTTCGTGAACCATCAGGTGTTTTACTTTGCCAACACCTGAACCCGCGTGTGATAAATTTCCCCACAATAATAAACCTGTTAGTACGATTAATTTTTTCATCATTGACGATTCCTTAACGATTAGCCCGCTGCAATTTGTTGGTCATAGTGCAGCCATGAGCTAATTCAACATCATTAGGCTAGACTAGTGTCTCAAGTTTAAGATCTACCGATACTTTAGCTAGCCCCCTGATTCGGATCGTACAGCAAAGTCCGATAAAGTCAATTAACGCAAAAACAGCTCAACTAGGCACTCAATGTTAATTCCTTTGTTAGCACCAATACTACATATCACCACCATCGTATTACTGCTTGCTATTACCGCTAAATATACCGTGCTGAGGTTTAACTTTAAATGGATTGCGGTTTCAGTGTTTATTTTCACCAGCTACTGGCTGGTCAAAGTCACCGGTTTTGAATTGATTAACGTGAAGGCGTTTTACCCAAGCTTAAGTTGGCCTTGGGGGCAAAACTGACCTTAGTGATGTGTTCGTTGTGTTGGCTGATTGGATTAATGTTGTTTAAAGCTGATTTCAAGCCGAGAGATGCGGGTTTCACCTTCAAGCAAAACAGTGGTTCAATCAAAATATCGCTGATGGTTATCGGCTTGCTGTTGTTATTTAGATACTACCTGTCATTTTTATTGGGCAGTGATGATGGCTCCCGCGATCCAGAAGAGCTATTATTTATCGCAACGATGCACGGCATTGACCATGAGTCACTTTATCGAGGGGTATTGCTCTACACACTGTCGCTTGGCATCATCTCAACCAGATACATCATTTTTGATGCCAAAATAGGCATTGCCGGAATCCTACTAGTGGTGCTGTTCGCCCTAGCGCATGGGGTTCAATATCGCGGCGATGGTTGGTTTTTCTTCCCTACAAGTCTCTTTTTTACTGGCCTGCACGGTTTGGTGTATTTATGGATGAGAGAAAGAACAGGCAGTTTGTTCTTTCCTATTATTGCTCAAAACGCAGTGATTATTTTTGGTCAGTTATTGGGGTAAGACGCAAAAACTGTAACTGTTCAGCGTGCTTAGATTTTGCTTCAGAACAAGGCCCTAACTTTATGGAAAGAGCCGCACGGAAAATAGGCGCATATAGGTCATATGTAACTGTTTGAGTACGAAAATAACGCCGTTATGGTGGATAAGATGAGTGCGCTGAATCGTTACCTTACCCGACTTTGACTCGATCGGTATATGGAGGCCAACCCATCACTTTACCCGCCAATAAATGGGCATGAATATGATAAACAGTCTGGCCGCCGTCGTTGTTGCAATTCATTACCACGCGATAACCGTTGTCAGCAAAACCATGTTCTTTGGCGATTTTGGCGGCGACGTAATACAGATGCCCGACGATTTCACGATCTGATTCTTCGATATCATTTATGGTAGCGATGGGTTTTTTGGGGATAACCAAGACGTGGAAAGGGGCTTGGGGGCTGATATCTTTGAATGCCAGTGAAATATCATCCTCGTAGACGATATCGGCGGGGATGTCTCGGTTAATGATTTTGGTGAATAATGTTTCGTTTTGCATGTTTTTGCTCTTAAGTGACTGTGATTAACGGTGATTATATTGGTATGATTGAAAAAGTTTAACGTAAAATAATTCTTTTTTTAAGGGCGTTGGTTTATCATAGCCTCATAAATTATAGATATCCTGACAGACCTGATAAAAAGTGTCATTAAAAAGATTTAAATCCATTGGCTTAAAAGCCCTACTGCTTGGTTTAATTGCGCAGTTTTCCCCCATCGCCGCTCAGGCCATCGAACTGCCAGATTTATATCAGGCAAGTGTGACGGTTGTCGATCAAACTCGTGACGCACGCGTTAAAGCGCAACGTGAAGTGTTCGCCAAAGTACTGGTCAAGGTATCGGGCAATAGTGACGTATTAAAAAACCCAGCAGTAAAAACCGCCGTTCGTCGTGCCAGCCAATACCTTAATCAATTCGAGTTTAGCCGCGATAGCGACAATGTGCCACAAATTGAGGCCAGCTTTGACGAGGGCAAGGTCAATCGTTTATTACGCCAACAATCACTACCGATTTGGGGCAAACGAAGACCGTCAATTTTGTTATGGATGGCTGGCGAAGACCAGCAATCTGGTGCCAGAGGTGTTATTTCAAGAGAATCCAACCCGCAGCTGTTAAGTCAAATCGAACAGTTAAGCAAAGACCGGGGCCTGCCGATTATTTTTCCGCTGTATGACTTAGAAGATAACAAAGAAGTGTCAGCATCGGATGTCTGGGGTTATTTCTTTGCCCATATCAATCAATACTCTTTGCGTTACAACAGCGATGCGATGGTGATTTCGCGTTTTTGGCATCAGCCACCAACGGAAGATACTGAGGCAACACCTGATGTTGCACCAGCTGTCAATGATAGTGCGGATACTATTAAGGACAACAACTGGCATTTGCAATGGCGTTTATATGAAAAAGAAGAGTTGGTTGAAATCAAAACCATCAGTGGTGAATTAACTAAGCTAATGGATACGCTGGTGCAAACCACTGCCGACCGTTATGCCGCTGCTTACGCGGTAGATTCAAAAAACCTCGGCGCAGACGCCACTCGTATTGTATTGACCGTGCGTAATGTTGGTCAGATAGCCGATTTAATTCATGCTGAGCAGTTATTAACCAGTTTTTCGGCGGTGTCGGATGTGTTGCTAAAAAGCATCAACAATGATGTTGCTGAGTTTGAAATTGTGTTGCTTGGTGAGTTGTTAGATTTGATGCAGGGACTGGATTTAGAAGAACGTTTTCAGCGTATTTATGATCCACTGGCAGATAAAAACAGCGACCAGCTCGATCAGTTCAGGTGGACACCATGAGTTTTGGGATGCAACTGGCCTTGCCAGTAACGCTGCCAGATGATGAGGTTTTTGCCAGTTTTCATCACGGCGAAAATGAGCAGTTGGTGAACCACCTTAATGAGGTGGTTGATAATATGGCTAAAAATAGCGAACAGAAATTTTCATTCACCTTTTTGTGTGGCAGCCACCAAACCGGCAAATCTCACTTGCTGTACGCCAGTTGCGTTAAAGCGCAAGAGTTGGGCCTGACCAATATGCTGCTACCGATGGATCAGTTAATTGCGATGAAACCAGAGGTTATCGATGGGGTAGATGAGTACGATATTATCTGCGTCGATAATTTAGAATTAATTGCCAGCAACGAGTTATGGGAAAAGGCGTTATTTAATTTGTTTAATCGTCTCGATGGGGCAGGTAAAACCCTGATTGTGGCCGCCAGTGGTTTGCCAGCGACGCTTGATATCAAATTGCCAGATTTAATTTCGCGGCTCAACTGGGGCGTGACTTTTCAGTTAAAATACCTTAACGATGAAGACAAGGTTAAAACCTTGCAAGTACGCGCCAAACTGCGTGGCTTAGAACTGGCAACGGATGCCGCCCGTTATATGGTGTCGCGCCTTACCCGCGATATCACCTCACTGATGTTGGCGCTGGATAAGCTGGATAAAGCGTCTATTGCTGCCCAGCGTAAGCTGACCATTCCATTTATTAAAGAGACTCTAGACCTTTAAATAACCCAGCATAGTGCTACTCGCCTATTTCGCTTACCAATCTCACATTGGCCACCACATCAACCCGACGTCGCTGCACTCGGGCGTGCCAAAAGTCCATCATATCAATGGTTAACTGACCATCTACCATGGTTTTGTCTGCCGTCATATAAACTGCTCGGGTGGTACGTGGAAAGATATACGGATTAATCAATAATTTGCCCGCAATATTCTTGCGATACACTAGGGTTTTTAACTCATCTAGGGTTGGCAGCCGCCAGCTGGTGATACCGCAATACGCCTGTTCATTGATGGTTTTAATATAATCAGAAATATCACAAGCATACCATTCCTCTCCTTGCTGACAGCTGCCACCATCTTTAACACCTTGTTTGCTGATGGGATCGTAATAGCTGTAACTGGCTTTGTAATAATGGGCGTCTTCGTGCCACGACTTGACTTCCCATGTCAGTCCGGTGTGGTTGTCTTTGGCGCACTGCCAAGGACCCATCTTAATGGCCACCGGGTTGCCGCTAATATCATACTTTTGCCATTTGCTGGGTTCTGCGGCCTGGGTGTGATTGACCAGTAATAACTGTAATAACAACGAGATTTTAAATAGAAGTTTCACAAGCGTTGCTCCATCACCAGCTTCACTGGTTTTAAATGATATCCATGACGGCTTTGGGCATGATCGAACGGCGCAAACCATAGAAAAATGCCATCTTGCAGCGGTAAATCAAACTCAGATTGGTGTTTAATGTTTCTCGCCAGCTCCAGATGCCAGTAACCGTCTTTATAGCGACCTTTGGCGCTGACATTGGCTCGATCGCCTTCAAACCCTTCATAGCTCAGCACAGAAGGTAATTCTGTGCCAACCGGATAGGTATCAGCGGCTTCGCTATAAGGGATGGTATCAAACCAACTCATCATTGATGCTTGCTCTGCTTGTTGATGAGAAAAGGGCTGCTTTGGTAAACGCAATGGGGTGACCTTATCCTGTAAAAACCAAGTCCAGTTGGCGCGAAAAGAACCTGAGTCTTTGGGGTCGGTGCGATATCCGGCTTTATAACGAGGGCAGGCTTCGCAAGCGGGTGAGGGCGTGCCAAAATGATTGTCGTCTAAAAATGACATGCGTTTGGTGCGCACAGCTTTCCAGTGCCAGATATCTCGTAAGGTATTGTCGGTGGTGTAATGATAACCGCGGTCAGAACGGTTTTGCGGTTTATCTGCCAATGGTTTTTTGCCTAAATGCACGCTGTAACCCCCGGCCAACCCTGGGTCTGGCGAGAGCATCACCGCCATTTTATCTTCATAGAACCGCCGTTCATCGTCTTTTTCAAACCCATCGTGTTTGACCTGCCAACCGCTGGCGGTTTTGACCAATGGCAAATGGCTATAACTGGCGGTGGTGTCAGGCCAGCGTAGGGCAAAATAGGCCGATAAACCGTTGTGGAGCATTTTCACTTCTACGGGCACCGCATTAAAATAATCGATGCCCTGAACGGTCATCACGGTGATGCTGGGTGCCGATTGCCAAGCAGGTTCATCAAAATCGCCATCGACGGTGATTTCTTCTGTTAGCTCAATGTGTTTGGCGACCAATTCTGTGTGGTTATTGTGGTGGCTGTAATAAAGACCAAAAGCAACAGCGGTCACCACCAATAGGGTGACGGTGGCTTTGACTGAGATGTTTTTCGGCAGTAAAAAAGCTACTAATCTTAGCCAGGATTGACGGATGATTTGGTCGACCATATGGCCAACAACGAGGATAAAAAATACTCCAGCGCCAAAATAATGCAGTTGTAATAACAGCGCGTTGAGGCTTGGCGAACCGACCAATAGGCTGTTGAGATAGAGAATCAAACCGGTGGCACATTGGCCCAGCACCAGCCAATAATTGAGGCTGATAAAACGGTTCTTTTGCTGGTAATGTGACGGTTTGTTGCGGCGTACTTTAAGCCATTCTTTGATGACATAAGCCACCAACGCAAGCCAGCCATAAGCGGCGATTTCGTGCCATAAAAACACATTGCCTTGAGGGATGATGGGTAGATGTAATAATGAAGCGGGCATATAAGGGTTATCAAAAGCCAGACGAATGCCACTGACCAGGCTGGTGACAAATAACACCATGACCCCGAGGTGTAGGACGGCTCTGATAAAGGACTTTTGCGTGAATATCATCTTTATTGCTCTTGTTGTTTGATGAGAAAAGCGGAGCCAATGCTCCGCTTCCTAAACCTTATACCAATTGCATTAATTCACTGGTCTAAATTTTGGTCGGGAAAAATGGCCAATGACAAGGCGTTAATTGCCGTATGTAGTTGTTCTACTTACAAAATTAACAACGCAGTCAGTGGTCATTGTAACCAGCAAAATAGACCAGTTAATTATGGAGATTGGTATTACTGACAATCACCAACAAATTGCCACACATACCATTGGTCGGCACCT
>JBLGCB010000389.1:0-6530 GCA_047617105.1 Phenylobacterium sp.
ACTCAAACAGTTACATATGACCTATATGCGCCTATTTTCCGTGCGAAAATGCCTTGTTCTGAAGCAAAATCTAAGCACGCTGAACAGTTACAATCTTGCTTTAAAAAAGGGGGGCTATAACGCCAAAAATATCCCCGCCAACGCCGCACTCATCAGATTTGATAACGAGCCAGCAAGAACCGCTTTGAAACCCATGCGGGCGATATCGTGACGTCGAGTGGGTGCAATGCTGCCCAAACCGCCGAGCAAAATAGCAATCGCTGACAGGTTGGCAAAGCCGCATAGGGCAAAGGTGATAATGGCCTGAGTATGCACCGACAAAGTATCTTTAACGGTAACAAAATCAATATAGGCAACAAACTCATTGATCACCAGCTTTTGGCCAATGAAACTGCCTGCTTGCACTGCCTCCGACCAAGGCGCACCAATCATAAAAGCCAACGGGGCAAAAATATAACCGAGTAATAATTGAATGGTGATGCCTTCAAATCCCAGGGTGCTGGCCACCAGCGTCACCAGGGCATTCATCAGCGCAATCAAGCTGATAAATGCCAGCAACATACCCGCGACATTTATCGCCAGTTTTACCCCGACAGCAGCACCTGAGGCGGCGGCATCAATGACATTAACCGGTTTATCTTCGGCGTCAATGTCGATATTGTCGAGTGATTCAACCGGAGTGTCGGTTTCTGGCATGATGATTTTGGCCATTAATAATCCGCCGGGTGCGGCCATAAAAGAGGCGGCCACGAGGTATTTCAGCTCAATGCCAAGGCTAGCATAACCGACCAATACTGAACCTGCCACTGAAGCGGTACCACCTACCATCACCGCAAATAACTGCGATTGGGTCATTCGAGAGACATAAGGTTTAACCACCAAAGGCGCTTCGGTTAAACTGACGAAAATATTGGCGGTTGCCGACATCGCTTCTGGTCGGCTGATATTGAGTACTTTTTGCAAGCCACCACCGATGACGGTGATCAGCTTTTGCATCACGCCCAGATAATACAGCACCGCAATCAGTGATGAGAAAAATACGATCAATGGCAATACCCGCAGGGCGAAGACAAAACCGCCGCCACCAAATATTTCATACATCTTATCGCTGACCAGACCGGCGAACAAAAAGTCACTGCCATGTTGGCCGCTGTCAATCACCCACTGAACCCCTGAAGACACACTAGACAATAGTTGCTGACCAAAAGGCAAATACAGCACAAAAGCGGCAAAACTGGCCTGAATGGCAAAAGCGCCAATCACGGTGCGTAAGTCAATGGCTTTGCGGTTACCCGATAATGACAGCGCAATCGCCAGCAAGAGGATAATACCGCCAATACTGATTAGAAAATTCATCAATGAAACGCCTATTTTTTACTGAGTAACTTATACCTTGTCAAAGCCTCGTAAGGGCAATAATTTGGCTTGCAACCAATTGTCGCTGGCATACTCACACACTCCGTCAGTCACATGTAGGGTATAAGCTTGACGAGATTTGGCTGAGCGGTTCGGCGCACTATAATGCGGTAGGTGACCTTGGAATACCACGATGCTGCCTGCTTTGACTTCTACCGATATGCCACTGTCTTGGGTTGGCCATGGGGTCTGGTCTAAAGTCGTCATGGTGGTGGTTTGGTCTTTACGACTAAAACGTTCCCTTAGTGGGCCTTCGTGACCACCTGGCTCTACCCATAAGCAACCGTTTTGTAAAGTGGCATCTTCGATGGCAAACCAAAAGGTCACCACAGAGTGGGGTTGGGTATAAAAAAACGTGGCGTCTTGGTGCCAGTTGACTTCGCCACCGATATTGGGCTGTTTAAAAATATACATCGATTGGCGAATCTGTGGTTGTTGCAAGCCAAGATCGGCAGCGATTTGGCCTAACAGTGGCTGGTGGCTAAAAGCGTTAAACACCGGATCTAATTGATGTAATGCGTGGCCAATTTTGTTGATACACAGATTGCGGTCTTGTACCAGCTTACCTTCGTCGTCAAAGGCTTCTTCTTCAAAAAAGCAGCGAATTTTTTCATCACTGTTGAGAAAGAAATCATCGCCGCTGCGGTTATTGTGTTTGGTGGTAAAAACATGGTCCTGACTTTCATCAACGCCTTGTTCAACCAACTTGGCCGCTTGTGCTTTGAGATTATCCAATGTGGCTTGGTCGATCACTTGATCTAAAACCGTAAACCCTTGTTGCTGGTATTGTTTGATTTGCTGTTTGCTCAACATAACGATTCTTTTGGCACTGTTTATTAAAGGGCAAACATCATAAACCTTAGCGGATAGAATATCAGCTTGTTTTTTTTCGAGGCTCAACAGTTACGTTTATTTTAACGATTCAGCGCAACCATCTTTTGTACTATATTCGCATTATAAAAGTGTACTTTTGTGCACGATTAGATACATTTGGATACATGGTTGTTATCAGTCGCATTAGCTTGTTTGCCCCGTAAGGTTGTGTTAAAAAGACGCCGGAATTAATCAAGTTATGGATTTTTAAACACAGATAAGGAAGGGCAGGACATTGAATTTTAAGCATAAACTAGGCAACAACAAAGCGCGTCACGCAGTGGTTTTGGCCACGTTATTAACCGGGTTAACAGCCATGGTGCCCATGAGCAGCTTGGCAGAGAGTCAAGACAGTGCCGAGATTGCCAATGATATCGATTTTTCGATTGGTGGTGGTTATCCATATATTGGCGTGGTAGAAGTCTCGGTGGCTGCCGACGAAGGTCAGCGTCGTTTTTATGCCAATTATAAATTAGGTTGGGACGATGGTTTTTCTGCTGGTTTTGAACAGGCGATAGACGATGGCAATCATCATGCCTTTGGTGTGATGGTGGGTGCTTTGGGGATTAAAGACTCAGACGAGGGATGTGAGAATGACGTTCATGATGACGGCATCTTCTGCATCTTTGCTGAACTATTAGATGATCGAACCACCAATGGTGTTGGTTTATCTTATAGCTATAACCACCGTGGTTTAAACAATCGTGGTGTTCGGGTGCGTTTTGAACTCGGTTATGGTAAAACCAGCCACCGTCATAGAGGCGAAGATTCAGGCCGGGTTGATGGCGGTATTAACGTTACCTATCAGTTTTAATTCAGCGCACTCATCTTTCGCCCCATTACGGCGTTATTTTCGTACTCAAACAGTTAAAAGTGATCCAACTAACCCTCGGTGTCTTGGTGTCGGGGGTTACAATAAAGCACTTAATTTCACCATCGCCATAATTACCCCCAAACCTCCGGTCGAAATTAACATCACCGTTTTAATGATATCAATCAATCGACCGAGCAGCTTTATACCCGCGCTAAAATCTGCGGTTTGTTGGCGCAAGTTGCTAATGAAGGTTTGCAGATATTGTCGATCGGCTTCAGGGTTGATATAGACATTGTAATCTGTACTGTGGCTGCGACTCATCACTATGTGTTGAACATCTGAACCTGTGACTTGGTTGGCGAATAATAATGAGATGGCATTTTTGACCTTACTGAGGGTGGTTTTAACGCTGGCAAAAGTGTTGCTGGCAAAACTGTAGGCCAACCGTCCAAGGTTGGCAAACCAGTTAGCCGCATGTTCAATACCTTGAGTAAAAACCGACGTTAACCATTTCCACGCTCGCTTTATGCCATCAAAAATACGACTGCCCAATGACTCAATACTGCCCCAGAGGGTTTCTCTGTCGCTGTTTGATGCGCTACTTGCCAGTCAATAACACTGTCGCTATTGGCATCGCTGGACACTATCGTCGATAAATTACCGGTGAAGGTTTGTACTTCCACGGTGGTTAAATCGGCAATCCCGGCTTTTAATTCAGTAAATACAGACATAATAGAGTTTTCCTGTTTGTTGCTGAAAAGGAGTTATTATTTAACGAACTCACTAAAACGTAGGTCCATATGGGTTTTTTGTCAAATCGTATGGCCTGGTTGACAAAACTAGCGTGAACTTTTGCTGTGTTTTGTCACAAGCCAAGTAACATTTTGCCGGGGCAGGTGTTACATTGATGGTCGTTTTGCAGCAAAACCTCAAACTAGCTAACCATAAACCCTTAAGACAAAGGATCACCCCATGAAAAACCGTTTTTTTAAAGTCGCCGCACTGGGCGTCGCGCTGAGTTCATCGTTTAGTGCGATGGCACAGACTACCGTGATTTATGCTGGTGAATTACTGGCTGTGCCCGGCAATAAACCCCTGACCAAGCAAACGGTGGTGATTGAAGACGGGGTGATCAAAGCGGTTCGTGCGGGATATGTCCGTCAGAGTGAGTTTGCTGACGATGCCAAGATTATCGATTTAAAAAATAGTTTTGTATTGCCGGGTTTGATGGATATGCATGTGCACCTACAAGGGGAGTTAGGGGCCAAAAATGACGCTCAAACATTAAAAATGTCGGATGAACTGGTGGCAATGCAAAGTGTTTATTTTGGCAAGAAAACCTTAATGGCCGGATTTACCACGGTGCGTGATGCGGGTTCTAATCGACAGTATATGTATGCCCTTAGAGATGGTATTGAAAATGGCTGGATAGACGGGCCGCGTATTATTGCTGCCGGTGGTGTTGGCATCACAGGCGGGCATGTCGATGCCAGTGGGACTAAACATGAATTGCTCGAGATGAATACCTTAAAAACCATTTGTGATGGGCCTTATGATTGTCGTCGGGCGACCCGGCGCACCATCAAATATGGCGCTGACCTGATTAAAATCGCTTCAACCGGTGGGGTGCTCACTGACCGGGCGACGGGTACTGGCCAGCAAATGGAAATGGATGAACTCAAAGAGGTGGTTCGGGCAGCCAAAAGTATGGGCCGCAAAGTTGCTTCTCAGGCCCATCATGAGGATGGCATTGTTGCTGCACTCGAAGCCGGTGTCGACAGCATTGAGCATGGCACTTACACTGGCCCCAGAGCGATTAAATTGTTTAAACAAACCGGCGCTTATCTGGTGCCAACCTTGTTAGCGGGCGAAACAGTGAGAGTGATGGCGACAACGACAAATTTTATGAGTGATGCGATCAAAGCCAAAGCGATTAAAGTCGGCGGCGATATGCAAGGCAACTTTGCCAAAGCCTATAAAGCCGGGGTGAAAATTGCTTATGGTACTGATAGCGGGGTGTCCAAACATGGCACCAATGCTCAAGAAGCGGTGTTAATGGTTAAAGCGGGTATGCCCGAGATGGAGGTGATTAAATCGGCCACCGTTAATGCTGCCGATTTAATTGATAAATCTGATATGCTGGGCACCATCGAAGTGGGCAAGCAGGCTGATATTATCGCCACTGACGACTCACCTTTAAGCGATATTAAAGCATTGTTAACGGTTGATTTTGTGATGAAAGGCGGCAAAGTTTATAAATCGTAGGCGTTGTTGTATTAAGGGGAATCTTTGAAGTTTTAGGATGACTTCTCAGATTCCTGGCGGGACGCCAGTCCCACGTCCCCCCTCACAGACCCGACAAATTACTCTCCTCGTTCAAGCAATTTAAATAACAGTTGTTTCACCACTTCGGGTTCGAAGGGTTTGTCACACATGGCGTTAACGCCGGATTGCTCGATATTGCTGAGGTGGGTTTCGCTGGCTTCTGAGGTGACCATTAGCACCGGAATATGTGATTGTTCGCTTTTTTGGCGGATGAATTCGGTCAATTCCTGGCCATTCACTTCAGGCATGTTGTAATCGGTGACCACCAAGTCATACATTCCATTGGACAGCAACTCGATGGCTTGCTGGCCATTTTCGGCTTCGGTCATGGTCAAAATCCCAAGGTTACTCAATACCCTTTTGATGTGATTTCTGGCCAAGCGGCTGTCATCGACCACCAATACCCGTAATTGATGGATGTCAAAATAAGATAACTCCATTTCGTCGGTGCTTAATAAATCAATGGTGGTATTAATCGCTTGGCCTAAATGTGCAGCGGTAAATGGCTTAGGCAAAATGGCCACAATACCCGCTTGTTTAAAGGCTTCGAGTTGTTCTTTGCGATGTTCGCTGGAGACCAGCATAAAGGGGATATCCTGCCACTCTTTGTGATTGCGAATGGTGGTGACCAGCTCAAGACCTGTGCCGTCAGGAAAATGTAACGAACAGATAACTAAATCGGGTATATGACTGGTTAGGTAGTGAATCGCCTCAGTGATGTTTTTCGCTTCAGCAATGTCTTCGATACCTTCTTTGGCCAGTTGACGGGTAATGATTTTACGTTGTATCCCTGAGGATTCAATGAGTAAAATAGATAAGTCTGTAGCTAATAGCTGTTGTGAACTCATAAATTAACCACCTGCAAATTTGATTTTGTAATCGAGTTTTTCCAATCGTTCTTTGACCATATCACGTTTATCGCCTTGAATTTCAATAATGCCGTCTTTTATTGCGCCGCCACTGCCACAGTGTTTTTTCAATATCCCGGCAATGCGTTTTAACTCATCATTATCTGCTTCGATGCCTGCAATGGTGGTGACACCTTTGCCTTTTCGACCTTTAGTTTCGCGTTTGATGCGTACGTAACCATCAGAAAATGCCT
>JBLGCB010000390.1:0-6497 GCA_047617105.1 Phenylobacterium sp.
ATGAAAGGACATAAACGTTCAATCCTTGGTTTCTTTATTTGTATTTCTCTTATCTATGTGGCCAGTGCTTTATGTTTTGTCGGTGAAAGCAAAAATACTCCCGTACTTGTATTAACATTAGTACCATTTGTGTTTTTGTGCTTTTTTGTTGGACATTATTGGTTTGCTGATGCTGAAAAACGCAAAACAGATCCTGAAAATACATATGATCATACCTTTGATAGGTTGATCATTGTTTCTATAGGCTTAGCAGTAATGTCTTATTCTGTTAGTCCGCTACTGTTTATGATTGCAGATAAAGTAGGGGTATGGTTTGGTTTCGCATTGTTAAATCTATTTTTAGGGGTTTTATGTGTCATCCCAACTTTGACTGTTGCTTATGCTTTAGTGCGCTACAGAGCATCAGATGAGTCATCTCGATTTTATCATTTGGCAATTCAAGCTGTACGCTCCAAGTTTTCAATATTGGCTATGTATGGTTCGTTGTTCATTAGTTTGATTTTACTATTTGCTGTGTCTTTATTTTTTTACGATAAAAGCTTTGGTGATAATGGAGAGTATGGCCTTTATATGTCCAACTATGCATATGAAAAGGAAGATGAAGAGCAATCAGATGGAGGTGAAGAGGCGGACTTCGATAGTAACAAAGTATTTTCTTATTATTTTGAAGAGTCCAAGTTTCAAATGGATGAAGTCGTTTCTTTGAACTTAACTGACGGAACTAAAGCGACTTTGAAAAACGATATAGAGGAAGTTGCTAAATTAATAAAGGAAATGAGCAAAGGTTTTAAAAGGATTGTTATTGTTTTGACTGGTGGTACTAACTCTGTGCCAATAATGAATGGTGATGGTGACTTTACTACCAATCGTGATTTAGCTCATGCAAGAGTTGAAACTGTGAAGCATGTGATTTTAGGTGAGCTGTATTTGGGCGAAAATGATCAACCTGCTAATTGGATTAATATCGAGTGGGTGTATAAATTAAAACCAAGCAAGGAGGAAAAAGATTGTCCAAATAATTTTGATACTCTGCATAAACTTAATATTGTTGATAAAAATGACAATAAAATACCTAATGGAAAATTCCTTAGTTGTAAATTTGTCAATGTCTCTATGAAGGCACTGAATAAACATATTGCAGAAACAGCAACAGAGTACATTGAATCCGCACAAAGTAGGAAAGTACCGAGGAAAGAGGAGCTTGACTACCTAGATTATATCTATTTCACTACTTACACCATTAGTACTACAGGGTATGGTGATATCATCCCTGTTACCCCATTTACCAAGTTTGTTACCATTTTGGCTAACTTGATTGAGGTCCTTTTTTTGGCTGTTATGTTAAGCCTGCTAATCTCTCACAATCATTCCGAAAAAGAGTCTGATGATAAAGCGCCAGTAGACGATTTAAATAATAAGGATTTGTTTAAAAAAATTGACGATTCAATTGAACCAAAATTGTCTTCGATATCCGCCGAGCTATCTTCGATATCCAAAATACTATCTTCGAAACCAACTGTGACAATTAAGTCTGATTCAGAGTCTGAGTCGTGATGTAAAGGTTATGATAATGAGAAAAAATAACATGATAACGAATTTAGATACTTTGTCCTTATGGATGGAAAGCTTTGTTGCAGAATTGCGATTAGGTTGTTTGATTAAAAAACATTTAATCCCGGTTTTTTTAATGTGTATTGGTATTTTCACAGTCTCCCCTGTATTGGCAACTGAAACTCTCCCCAACCACTACATCGTCCTTTTCGATGCCAGTGGCTCAATGCGAACAGATTACAAAAATACCTTTTGGGATGGGGCTACTCGCGATAATGAATTTATGGCTAAGCGACTGTCGGTACTTATTAACAAGGCATTAAATGATCAGGGAAGCAAAAATGGTATTCCGGCAATGAGAAAGCAGGATATGGTTTCTTTTGCGTTATTTAGTTTAGAATGGTACAAACCCTCATATGCCAATGATAGAATGTTTTTAACCAATAAAACATTGGAATTGCAAACTGGTCTGCCGGGTTGGAGCGCTTACCTGAAGTTTGATAACTCCGCTCGTGTAGGTGTTGATTCCAGCGTTTCTTTGGTTAGTGCATTTGGTGGGCATTCACCCATTGTGGCGGCTACTGCGGGGGTTTTGCCTTTTATCACCAAACAGATTAGGCAGACCAGTGCATTGCCTAAAGGAACCAAAATTGGTCGTATTTTTATTGTTCGTATTACCGATGGCACCTTTAATGCCCGAGCCAATGGCGCGGATGAGTCTTCGGTGATTATTCGCACTATTGATTACCTGAATGAACTAAGCACAAAGAAAACGGGTAAAACACCATTTGAACATCCTCAAGACTATGAACAATATCTGACATTGGCCAACCAGGTGAACCAGGCTTTTGATATTGGCTCTGTGCGAGCGGATTGTGTATTAACGGCTAAAGCTAAATCGACCAGACTTGATGCCATCAATTGTGAGAAAAATGCTTATCGATTGGTAAAGACAAAAGGCGATGGATTTTTAATTTCCTATATGGAAGTTAAACCCAGAGGTGGTTCTGTTCACTCTTTGGCTTCAGTAGAAAGCAAAACCGTAGAACTACAGCGCGAAGCCCGCGACGGTAAAATTGTATTTGTAGAAAATAACCGTGTTGTCGCCACTGGTGATGGTAATACGCTGAGCCATACCAAGCTAAATAAAGTGAGTTTAAAAAAGGGAGAAGGAGGTGATTATATTGAATGCCTGCGGGCTGAAAATGTCATTAATTGTCAGGACGAGGATGAAATCCTACTTAACAGGGAAGAAGCGGATAAACTGCCCATTAACGTTCGGTATCAATTTGAATACAACAGAAGTTTTAAAGGTGAACCGTTACTTTATCCATTCACCTACGCCTTGGAGCCTTACACCATCAGTGTGGCGTTAAAAGAAAAAGCACCATCAGAGGATGACAACCGTTTTTACCTGTTACCCAGAGATCCGGAAGGTTTTTCTCTGGGTTTTTTAAACCCGCTGCGTATTATCCCCACCGAAGTAAAAGTGCCAGATTATGAACCTATCAGTGATAAGTTACTGTTAAGTGAAGCTGGAGCGGTCAAGACTCTGAAGACAGCCGCTTTGACAAGGCGCTCTAATGGTATAAAAGACAAGTATATGGCTCAGGAAGTTTATTTTAACAACCTGGCTAGATTGATATATGGTTTATTGGCACTGTCGGGGATTTTGGCTTATGTGTTTTGGCCTCGATATAAACTCAAAGTTGAGCAAGAGAGTTTTTCTCGTGATGCTTTGCGGCTGGATTTCAATCATCGTGATCACGAGCCTGTTGCTTTAATCGCTGGGCTTAAAGTTACTAATGTTGCCCAAACCCGTTTCCATAAGCCGTTTGACTTAATCTTGTCTATGGCTGCACCCCAGTTTTTTATTTTAACTGAGGATGGCAGTAGCCAGCCTTTTTCTGCACTTACACTTAACAGTCGTTCTGGCGCTCCTTTGTCTTTAGCCAAACAAGGCGAAGTTGAACAAAATGATGCTCTGGCGGTAACGGGCAAGGAATATCCCATTTTCTTCGATCCCACTGAGATTATTGATTTGTCATTGGTGCCTGAGGCTGGCGAGTATCAGGTTACCTTGCAAGCGGGAGTGGATATTACTGCAAAAAAAGGTGGCACAGACGCTCAGTTGATTAAAGTGAATATGCTATTGATACCTGAAAAGAGTAACCTGCATATTGAACGGCCTGTAACGATAGAGTTGGATGACAAAGCCCACCCGGTATTGTCAGTAAACTACCGTAATGGCGTAAATGACGCAGCTTTGGGGCACTATCGATTACATAACAATACCCGTTATGATTTTAGTCTGCCCGCCACAGGAGAGATGGAAGTAGAAGTTCAGGATATAAATAGCAATCGAAAAGACAAGGTTGTTCAATTTCAATGGGACCCGGCAGAGCCATCAGCAGCCCGTATTGCTTTTGATATTAAGCATCAGGATGTATTGGAGCTGATATTATTGATGGATTTTACTTCCATGAGCAACCCCATTGAATATGATGATTATCAGGTGATTGTTCGTTTTAGAGAAAGCTCGGCGTCAGAGTGGCGAATTCATGATCAGTGGACATTGCGATTGCAGCGAGATTCGGCGCGTACTGAGGTGTCGATGCAGATTGTGGAATCTGAGAACAAGTATTCTTTATTGCTCAATGAAGGCAGGTTAAGTAGCGAGCCGCCTTATGTCGTGGGATCCGCAGTCAAACCCGTCAAACTCAGAATGGAAAGCGGTGCAGGCAGAATGAAAACCAAACTGTTTACTTTGGCATTGGTCAACGCCTGCCATGATGGTTTTGGCTTTGCTAGGTGGACAGCGCAAATTGAGGTGATGAAAGCTCAAGGTATTAAAATAGAAAAATCGCATAACGGTCTTCATTTTGTAGACCCAAAAGGTAAAAAGGCAACCAATGGGACTTTATATGATAGCAGCAGCGATGAAGAGCGTACCATTCATTTACCATGCGAGTTACACCATAGTGAAATCAACCTATTGCGACGAAATATAATACTCACCTTAAAAGTGACGGTCCAATGGAGTATTTTTGAAAATGGTGAGAAGGGAACAAATCCGAAGCGGGATCTTGGTAATGAAATAACCGTTGAATGCCATTTACAGCACGAACCACCAAGGCGGGCAATTGCTATTGATTCTGGTACATCTGGTTATGCTATTGCCCACAGTCGCGGGCCTGGTTCGGCAAAATTATTACAACTGCAACGTCAGGCACAAAAACTACGTCCGGATATGTTTTATATTGATAACATGGACCCGGACAGCCCATTTTTGAGTTCAGAGTGTAATGTTATCCTCAAACCCGAAGAACTGATTAAATTACGGCCTGATGACGCCCAGTTTATAACTTTGCCAAGACACCCCCGTGCGATTGCCCAGCAGCCTGAAAAGGTGTTTGTTGGCGTAAAAGCCTTATCAGCAGCAGGATATGAAACTTTGCCAATGTCAGCAGCTGAGTGCCCATATAAAGCAGAAGGTGACGGTATTGAGAGACATAGGGAACCACCACTAGACGATGTTATTGCCGGTATATATCGGGGGTTGTTGAGTAACTATATCGAGCCTATTTTGACTGGTGAGCAAAGTGGCTTCTCGCATGTATATCTTACCCACCCTAACACCTATACACCAAATCATGTTGCGCATTTAAGAAAGATTGTAGAAGGCGTCTTTCAGGGTTATCGCCGGGGTAAGGACGATATTGTTTACGCCGACAATATTCGCTTTTTTAGCGAATCTGATGCGGTGGCCTTTTATTACATGCTTAATGTTAGGCAATCCTATGGTGGTGACTGGTCCAGAGTGCCTAATCGTGAGCATATTCTTGTTTATGATATAGGGGCGGGGACTTTGGATTTGACTTATCTACAAGTTGATTGGTCTGTTACTCCCAAGAAAAGTAAAACGCCGAAACGGGTGAAAGTATTGAGAAGAGGTGGTGTATCGAAGGCCGGTAACTTATTGGATGAGTGTATTGCCCGTGACCTACATGATTTTTTAGAAATGACGCTGGACCAAAAAGATTACAGTAACCCTATTGTTGTTAAAGATAGTGATCCGATGAGCCGTGAAGAGCGGTTCGAAATGGATTTATTACGTCAACGAATTCAAAAGGCCAAAATTGATCTCTCTAAAGGAGAAACCGCATTCAGAATACTTTTGTCATTTAAACAGTATAGAGGCTGTTCGATTGTCAGAACAAATATTGATGAAACTCCTGAAATCTACCAGCAATATGATGATCTCGAAGGTACAATCGAAGGCGAGGTTTATTGGACGCCAAGCCGAGAAACTTTGCTGAGTGGAAAATATGTTCAGGCATTTTTACAGCAAGTCACCCAGGTTGAACTGGATAGGTTCTTTGGCAGTGAGTTGCCAAAATTAAATACAGTCATTTTGTCTGGTCGAACTTTATTATGGCCTGGCCTTGAAGAAGGTTTGCGGAAAACGTTGGGTGATATTTCTCATTGGGAGAACTTTAAAGGTGATGCCAAGGAGCTGAAAAAAGCAGTGGTAATGGGGGTATTAGAAAGCGAGTTCAGATGGCCAGACCTGGAGTTTATTCCGCCAGAAGTCATCGGTAGGTTTGGAATTCGTTATGAATATGCAGGCCCGGGAGACTGGCAATTTTTTGAATTTGAACAAAGTGGTGATTGCCAACAACATGCCTTTCATGATGCCGCGCTGTTAGAGATTGGCCTACAAAGCAATAACGGTTTTACCGCTTGCCTATCTCTTATTCCATATGATTTATATGACACCTCAGACAAGTTATTGGATATTACTCTGACTTTTGATGCAGCTGGTACGCTTCAGGCCAGTATCAAAAATACTCAGGGTGAAACACAAGATTTTAATGAAATTGTCAATATTAGTGTTCTGAGCTATTCGGCCCAACCATGGCCAATCGGTAGTTCTAAACTGGTTT
>JBLGCB010000391.1:0-6484 GCA_047617105.1 Phenylobacterium sp.
TAAAAGCCCACCCGGAGAAATATCTGCCTTGGAATTATCAGACGACAGTCTGAGTTCAAATCCCCCTCTAAATTAGTAATGACTTTGGCCAACGGCCAAGGTCACGCTATGCTGTCGTAAACTCACATCAATTAAGGCATCACCACGATACAACTCCGCTTCCCAGCCGGGTTGGGCATTACCTTCAAAACGATGGCTTGAGAATCGTTGATCACTGTCACGACTGTTGCGCCAGCTAAAACCACGGCCTGAACCACCGCCACCGCTGATTTCATTGCCGCCCGCTGAAATATCGCCAAATTCGTAATACCAATCTCGCGCTTGAAACTGAATTTTTTTATGTAGTTTTAAACGCAGTTGTTGATTACTAGGGGTTTTATTAAATGAAAACTCGCTGGCATGTTGAGCCAAATCACCACTGCCGGTAATGGCATAAGTGGTATTACTGCTTTGCTCGCCTGCTTTATCCTGCCAGCCCAGCTGTGAGTTCATATCAAACAGCGGCAATGTGAACCACTGATAGTTATCGTTGACCAAACTGGCGGTTTTAGTCTGACGTTTTTGTGAGGTCAGGCGCTGGCGCTTTTGCTGTCGTGCCAATTTGGCCTGGCGGGGTAACAGTTGCTCTGAGGTAAAATTAACTTTGAGGGTATTGGATTTGATCTCACTGTGAATGCCAAACCACAGCGCAAAAGCGTCGGCCTGAATATAAAGCAGGTCATCTTCAATGAGCCATTGGCTGGTTTTAATCACGCCACTTTTATCGCCGACCTGAAACTGCTTGGCGGCAAAATCGATGAGCACCTGGTTTTTTTCATCAATATACCAACCACTGACTTGCAATGGCTTAATGACCAAGGGCAATTCGAGGGCCGCAGCCAGTTCTTGCAAAGGTAGATAAAACTGTTCGAAATCGCTGGTAAGGGCTTCTAGCGGCATGTCTAGGCTGGTTTTCGCTAAAAAAGCATCAAGAAACAGTACGTCGTATTCAACTGCTGGTGATGCGGTGACCGACAATGGCGTCAATAAGACTAGCCACAGCATAACCCACAACCAAATGGTTTTCATTATTGCGAGGTGAATTCCAAATCATAACTGAAAGTCAGACTGGTACTGTTGGTGAGAGCGCCATCGACCAATATCAGTTGTCCGCCAACGTCGTAACTGGCGCGGCCTTTTTTGTCGAGGTTCAGGGTATTGTCACCTAATAATACGGGGGTAAACTCAATGCCTTCAAGGGTCATGGTGCTGCTATTGAGATTGACCAACACCGAACTGTCAGGGGTACCGCTAATATCATAAGCAGAATTTTTAACCCCGCCTCTACTGCCAGAACACAAGGTATTATGGTTTTTTTTGTTGCTGTGGGTTTGGCAGATTTGCCCGTTGGCGGTTTGTTGATTAAACACCACGGTGGCGAATTGCATCGGTTTTGTTTGGGACCAATGTAGTGCGGATGTTTGATAATCAATGTTGACGGTGGTGGTATAGGTATCAGCAATCACCACCGAGGTCACCAAAACAGTGGTGGTGAATAAGGTATTTGCAGGTGTCAGTAATTTCATTGCGCAAAATCCTTCTATCTATAAGGTAACGGCAAAACAAGGACGAAGGTACAAGGACGAAGGTATTAGTGCCTTCGTCCCTTAAGTCTTTGCTTATTCGCCAACAAACTCCAAGTTGTAGGTGAAGGTGATATCGCTGCTGGTCACCCCGGCACGATCCATTAATGTCAGAGCGCCTCCGATAGTTTGGTCGGCGGTACCACTGGCATCCAAAACCAACGCTCCACCCCTGACAGTAGGCACAAATCTAATGCCTTCGATGATTTGTGGAGTCGTGTCCAGTTGCACACCAACATTGGCATTAGGTAAACCTGTCACGGTAAATACTGAATCACTCACGCCTTCTCTGCTGGTCGGGCATAAAGTATTACTCGCCACATTACTCGAATAGGTATAACAAGAATGACCCGCAGCTGAGTTACTATCCAACAACAAAGTAGCAAACTGCATACCCGTGGTTTCTTCCCAAGCGATGACTGTCGATAAGTCATCAACGTTCACCGTAGTTGAATAAGTGCCAGCATTAACAGTTGTGCTCATCAGTACGCCAGTTGAAACTAAAGTGGCAGCAAGGGTTAAGATTCTGAATGATTTCATTTTTATTTTCCTAATAATGGTTTGTTTTGTAAGATTTAATGTAACGATTTAAACTTCTATAAGGGTGTGAGCCTGGCTATCACCACCAAACTCGGGGTTTTCTTTAAATTCTAATTTCAATTGGCTACCCGCTGGTGGGGCTGTTAACAGCTCAATTGAAAACTGACGTTTCTCGACCTCGGTATAAATGGCCTGGCCAACCAAGGCTTTGATCAAAATGGTCTCATCACCAGTCACCTGATATACCGCAAAGTCGCCATACACAGAGCGATCACCAATACGGGTCATATCAAACGCCAACGTGGTTTGTTTTTCGCCATTGTCTGAGACTTTTTCGCTGAGCTGGGCATTGCTTATCGCCACTTCGGCATTAAGCTCGCCATGTCGAATGATGATTGGAATCGAATACTTAATATTGGGCTTAACAGAAATACCCGCTTTGCTTTGCTCGGTGGGCGGATTCATCGATTCGACCAATAAATGACTGCGATACTCTCCCGCTGGCATTTTCGATAATTTGGCCCGCACCCGAAATTTTTGAAAACCTTTAGGGTCAATGTTTTTGCCTACTCTTGGACCGACGCGTAAAAAATCACTCGCGGAGGTTTGCGAACCTTCAACGGTGATTATCTCCCCCTGCTCATCCATTTGTTTGTCAATCAGGCTGATACGTAAGGTTTGAATATCTGGTGAAGTGTTAAAGACTTTAAATTCGGCTCGCTTGTTTTTATCGGTCATTAAGATACGCGGTTTATTGACTGAAAGCGTACCAGCCATGGTCATAATCGGCATGACTGTGGCCAGTGTCGTGGCCATGATTAGTGGTAAGGTAAGTTTTTTAAACATATTGTTTTTCTCTAATTTGCTAGTAACTATTCAGCGCACTCATCTTTCGCACCATAACGGCGTTATTTTCGTACTCAAACAGTTACATATGATTATATGCGCCTATTTTCCGTGCGAAAAGGCCTTGTTCTGAAGCGAAATCCAAGCACGCTGAACAGTTACATTTGTTATTAGGTTTTCACTATCTGGCTTGCAGATAAATGACCTTAGATGACTAAGCATTAAGCATCAGTCATGCCACTATTTACAATTAATAAATCAAAAATAAACACTTGGTTAATATAAAATCAACATAAGTGCAATTTAAATCCATAAAAAGAATACAAAGCAAACAGCAAAAATCACCACAACGTACCTATCTAATTGATTTTAAAGGTTTATATTGTGACCAAGGTTTACGGGTTTTATCTTGAGATAAAATATTGAAAATAATTTAGCTAGGAACAGTTTGCTATCATAACTGCTGATAATATGGTCGTTTTAGGGCGGCAAAAAATTGACATCGTGGTGAGACTCGTCGGCAGTTTAAGCTCAGTCATGGCAAAAATAACCGAAGGTCGGTAAAATAAGGTAGGACAGTCACTTTTATGGCTGAATTAGTTTAACTATTCATCACTAACTTATCGCAAAGTCTTAGCAGAGGGTTTATGCTTTGCAATATCGCTAGCAAAAGATGACTTATATGAAAATCAAAACCAAGTTACTATCGGGTTATTTAATGGTGGCTACCGCTTCAGTTATTGTTGGTTTTATTGGCGGCACTACCACTGATCAAGTCAAACAAGCTTTTGATCGACTCACCGAAGAAACAATTCCCGTGATTGAAACTTTGGAAGACATTCGCTTTGGCGGCATGGAACTGATTTCTTCTACCAGTGAATATGGTTTCATCAAAGCAGAGAAAGAAGCAGCGGCAGCAAACGGGAAGGAGAAGGAGAAGGAGAAGGAGAAAAAGAAGAAGAAGAAAGATTTGCCGGCATAAAGCGACTTAATGAGGGTCTTGAGCGATATGCCGCTTTGGTTAACCAGTTTTTCCCCGACAAGACTCAATATTTGACTGAAATGACCACCTCGGCAAAACAATTACAAAAAACGGCAAAACAGTTAATTGAACTCAAAAATCAAGGGGTATCAGGCAGGGAAATTTTGCAACTTAAGGAAGAATTTGAAGATATTGAGAACATTTTCTTAAACAGTATAGAAAACAGTCTGGCCCATGAAGATGAAGAACTCGTCGAAAGAGCCAACCAAGTCGATTTTGCCATTAACGCAGGGCGAAATACCCTGTTACTCACCACCTTGCTGGCGATTTCGCTGGCGGTCCTCATCGGCATTTATGTCTCTCGCTCCATTTCAGCACCTGTCATTCGTCTTAAACAAGCAACCAAACGTATTGGCGAGGGCAAACTGGATACAAAAATCAATATCAACAGCAATGATGAAATAGGCGAGTTGGCCGATGCATTTAACCTTATGGCTGGTGATCTCGCCGCGAGCGCCGCGTTGACCGTTGAAAAAGAATACGTCGACAATATTCTTATGTCGATGATTGATACCTTGGTGGTGATCAATCCCGACGGCAAAATCCGCACCATCAACCAAGCGACGCTTGAACTGCTCGGTTATCAAGAAAACGAACTGGTGGGCTTAGACAGCACGGCTATCATCGCCAGTGATGAAGAGGTAAAGCAGGAAGAAAAGTTGTTCCATGGCAGAGGTTTTGGCGGTTTGATTAGAAACGGTTTTGTCCGCGGGCTAGAAATCACTTATATCAATAAAACCAGTGAAAGAATTCCGATGGTATTGTCAGGTTCTGTGATGAAAGACAATGACGGCAATATTCAGGGCATTGTCTGTGTGGCTCAAGATGCCACTGAACGAAAACTGGCAGAAACCAAGATACGCCAAAGCAATGCCCAACTCACGATCACCAATAATGAGCTAAAACAAACCCAGTCGCAGTTGATTCAGTCTGCCAAGCTGGCCTCTGTCGGTGAGATGGCCACCGGGGTAGCCCATGAACTCAATCAACCATTGGGCATTATTGCCATGAGTGCCGACTTGCAACTTATTCAGGCCAGTAAAGGAGAATTCTTCGAAGCGAAACATAGTTTTGAGCTGATCCTTAAACAGGTTGAGCGTGCCACCACCATTATCAATCACCTACGGACCTTTGGCAGAGAATCTAATAAATCAGTACATTCAGCCAATGATATCAATAGACTGGTTGAAGACGCATTTATTATGCTGAATGAACAACTGAGATTGCAAGATATTGAGGTGATAAGAACATTGGGCGATAATTTACCACGGGTCAAGTCTAATTTGATTCAAATTGAACAGGTACTCACCAATTTGGTGGTTAACGCCAAGGACGCACTAGAGTCGACAGAGGATAAACAATTAACCATATCCACATTTGCCCTTGATAATAAAGTAGTGACAACCATAAAGGACAATGGTACTGGCATTAGTTCAGTGGATTTGGCCAAGATTTTCGACCCATTTTTTACCACCAAAGAAGTGGGTAAAGGCACCGGGCTGGGGTTATCGATCAGTTACGGTATTATTGAAGATCATGGCGGCAAGCTATTGGTCAGCAGTGTTCAAGGTCAAGGCACCACTTTTCGGATAGAACTACCGGCAATCACAGAGGCTACTCTATGAGGATTTTACTGGTCGATGACGAGCCTGAATTACTCAATGTGCTTAAAAAGTATTTCCACGGCCGGGGTGATGACGTTGTGCTTGCCAGTAATGGCGAGCAAGCTTGGGGCGTGATCCAAGCCGCTTCACAGCCGTTTGATACCCTATTAACCGATCACCGAATGCCAGTGATGAGCGGCATAGAGTTAATCAAAAAATTACGCCAGCATGGCTATACTTTACCCATTGTAATGATGTCTGGTGATGGTGAAGCACACCAAGATAAGGCCACTTTAAAAGAAATAGTTGAATTGATCGCCAAACCGATGAGATTATCTGCACTGGAACGGGTTTTTTCTACCATTGAGGCCAATCTACTGACCCAACCGCCTGAACAAACAACAGAACAGTCTGGTTCTGACTCACCTGAGCCAAATGCCATTGCTAAGCCTGATGGGCCTGCTAGTTCTATAGATGGTTTGGCCAATCAACCCACCGCCCGAATTTTAGTGGTTGACGACGAGCCTGAAATCCGCACCTTGTTGTGTAAGGTGCTGCAAAGCGAAGCCTATCATACCGACCAGGCAGGTGATGGTATCGAAGCTTTGGCAAAGTGGCGCTCAGCCCAGCTTGAACGTCCTTTTGACTTGCTGGTGGTTGATTTGAAAATGCCTCGCATGGATGGCGCCACCTTACTGGCGCAAATTCGTGAAACCGACCCAATCATCCCCATGATTGTATTAACTGGCCATGCAGACTTGAACGATTCTTATGATTTACTCAGAAAGCATCATATCTCCGATTTTCTAAATAAACCTTTAAGCCACATC
>JBLGCB010000392.1:0-6455 GCA_047617105.1 Phenylobacterium sp.
GTAATGGTGTTGTCTGTTAAATCATCAACACTGTTTTCTTCTTGCCGAGTATGAGCTACAGCAGTCTGAGTCCCCTCTCTACGTTTAACTGATGAGATAATAAGATTGTGAATTATTGCGGTCATGGGGTTCCATATAAGGCTTATTTTCAAATAATTATAGGCACTTTTCATTCAATTGTTAAGCACATTGTTACTTTATTTGAAATGGGCAACAATACCTATCTATACTTACAGACATAAATCCACCCCACTCATATTATTGCAGTTAACAATCAACGTGAATTATAACTAATTAATTTTATTAGATTTATTTTTGGAGTGACATCTTCTTGTAACTTTTATAGGTCATACATGTAAACTTTGTAAGGGGTTAGTGATCTGAATTCGATCATTTAAAGGCAGATGAATAGCTATGCCGCAAGCGAATTCAACGCCATTCCGGCTTCTATCTCTGTTTGGCAAACCAAAGGCCAAAAATATCCCTCACCCAAAACTCCCAATCTTTTCCTTACAAAGCCTTTCCGTCAACTCTTGCAAACACAACACCCGCTCAGCCAACCACTCCAACTCAACCGGAGTAATGCTGTAACTCGGCTTATACCGAGCATCAACATAAGCTTTGCGCAGCAACTCAAATCGGGCTTGCTCTTGCTCAGTACCTTGTGGGAAAGCGGTGAGGAATTTTGGTTCAGCGCTGGCCACTCGCTGGGCCAATTTGCCTAAGTCATGGGTTTTAGGCTTATACCGGGTGAAAACCAATTGAATGGCATTATAGAAACATTCCGTTGCTTGGTGAAGATAAAAAGCCGCTTTGCTGTAACGCCCTTTTTCATTATTGTTTGTGTAATCATCCATAAATTCAGAGCCACTTTTAAACCAATAATCAAAATCATCCTGTGCCTGAACCACCCTTTCATTAGGATGTATCTCTATTGGTTCGGCCAACTCAAATTTGCCAGAGTCAACCAACATGATCCCTTCACGTTTGATATCAATATAAAAGTATTGGCTTTTGCGTAGACGTTTATTAACAAACTTAATGTCCTCGGCAATTAAACTGATTGGCGTTCTGTGAATGGTTTTATTTAGCTTGCTGATGAGCGCACTATTTTGCTCAAATGCCGTGGCTTGTTTACGGGTTTCGGTGACTATCATCAAATCATAATCACTTTGATAGCGATATTGTAAAGTATCAGGATCGAGGTCTTCGACCCAATCACCACGGGCATAACTGCCGAACAAAATCAGCATATCAAGACTGAGGTCTGATGAGACTATAGTTTCCCGGATGATATCAACAACACGTTGCAACTCTTGCTGTTTATCTTCGGGTAAATGGGTCAAGGAAGTTTTCATGGGCTAATAGTAATGTAATTCCACTTGTTTGAATAGTGCCTGATTATGGCAAGCGTTGTTGCCCGCCGATTTTATGAGCAGGCAGAACGGCCCTCGCCCACACATAGCCATAAACCGATGCCTTTGCGGGGATCAAACTCAACTCTTTTAATACCGTCACCACAGCATTCATTTGGGTGCCAGTGGTGAGTACGTCATCAATAATAATAACTGCTTGTGTAGTATCAGCAATGGCGCTGTTTTGTGCAACGCCAATCGAATTTAAATGCGGCTCAAATTTTCGCTGGTTAAGCTGCAAATATCGGATATGCGCAGCTGGCGAAGGCCGCCAGCGCTCCAACATATCACATACTTGTAATGTGCATGGCAAGTTGGTATTTTTTGCCCACTGCGCCCACCAACAACAAACCTGAGACATGACTGAATTGAGGTTGCATTCCTTGGGCACCGAGCTTGGCATCGGCACCAAAGTCACCAATCCCTGTATATTCTTTGTGGCTACCCACTTGGCAAATTCAGCAAAATAGTACTTTGCCAAAACTTTTATTGGCAGGCCCCGGTGCATCATATCGTCATCAAAACAAATCGGCATGGCTTCACCACTGTCGAGCCGTTCAGCACGATACCCTTTTGCCAACTTAAGGCCAAAGTTGATATCCATCCAAGTGTAGTGAGCAAGCCCATCGGTATTTCCTGGCAAATTGATTGATGGGACGTAGTCTTTGGCAAAACCAATACAACTTTGATCTAAATGGTGCTTTGAGGTCCTTGCAGTATCAATAGTTCGAATACCCTGTTTGAAATCAGGTTTTGCGTAGGTCATAAAACCTGTCACAAATGCGACAATGTGGCCTTTTAGCTCTGCCAAGTTGTTGGCCATACCTGTCGGTTTAATCTTATCCATAATCAAATCAGGGTCAAAATCAGTTTGCCAAGCAGTGAATACGGTTGCCGAGTTGATGTGATGGCCAAAATAAATATCCTTTGGTGCATTACCAACGACCAAGCAATGGCCCTCTTTTATTTCTCGGCCATAAATCTTTTGCAGTGGTTTTAATGTATTTTCAGTAAAACTCAGGCTAGATGTGCCTTGATCACCATAAATATGGTCATAACCGACAATACAGTCATCCTTGACTTTAAAGCCACATTTGACCAAAACAGCACGACAATAGGCTTTTGGTGAACCAGACACCACCATTACCTGTATATCAGGTTCACTTTGGAGCATATTAAAATACACCACAATCCCCTGCTCGAATAACCACGTTGGCACTTGCCCCTGTTGAATCTTTTCAACAAGGCGGCTAATCGCAGTACAACGGTGCAAATATGGTTTGCAGGCTGTTGTATTCACTAAAGTATCGAGATTAAAAATAATGAGTTTCATTGGCGTCAAATATCATCTATTGCTATCAATTTCAGAAACGCTCTGCTGGCGGGCAAGTCTAATATTCATCTGCCAACATCACCGTAAGCTGCCTTACTATTGCAGCCGCATCACCGGGTCTTGTGGTATCGTTTAGAAAGCGCTTGTAATCGTAATCAATTTTCCAAAATACTTTTCGACCATTAACCATCAACACCCCAAACGCATGTTCCATGTGGGGATCAGTCATTTGGCTAAATTCTTCAAATTCTCGTACCGCCTGTATCACTGCCAGCCTTTCATTGGGTAACAAGTCAGCTATCGCCTGAGTTAAAATAACCCGCCCACCAGCACCATAAATTCGTAACTCATCATTTAACTGAGCTACAGGTATCACAGCTTTGGTTTTCATGATTTTGTTGACAGCCACAGGACTAAAACGCTCTTTTGGCTTGGCTTAAAACCCTGGATAACTCGCTTTCCCAAAAGCTTACTTGTTCTTCCGCGTTTTCATCAGTTAACTTGGCATCAACCCAAGACTTCAGCGCTTCAAAGTTATTTTTTACACCACCGCCACAAAGGGTATAAACCAATGCATGTTGATCAGGGCTGATGCAAAACACCATGGCCAAGTGAGATGCCAGTTGCTGTACTGCTTTTCGTCGTTTGGCCCTTTCACACTCAACTTGATAAGCCTGAGCCACTGGGTTCAGGCTTGTGGCTAATGCCGTTGTGTCAGCACAACCGATAGATAATCCACCTTTCATATTTTCCCCTAAACGCACTGCGTTAAGTTGTTACCGTGATTCGCTTGATGACCCACACTGACCATCAACCTGCTATTTCCTCCATCAAATGCTAATTTAAGTTAGCATTTGATAAGAAATATAATACACTACAGCACATATGTAAATCATCGAATGATAATTATTTTAATCATTTGATGATTTTTATATTAAAAAGGCTTAAACTTGTTTTGATTCAGAAATGCTAATAATTATAATCAATTGCTATAACTGGCTATCATTCGCTATAATTGGCGGAACTCTTACAGCTACTTTATTTTTCATGCTCAGATTTAAACTTAAAGAATTGATTGCAGACAAGTCTTTTAATGAAGACAGACGTATCACTATTGCAGAAATTGCAGAAGAATGTGAGGTCAACCGTATGACATTATCCAAGATTGCCAACAAAAAAGGCTGCACCACCAATACCGATAACTTGAATAAGTTATGTCACTATTTTGGTTGTGCTATCGAGGATTTAGTTGAATATATTGAGGATGAAAAATGATTAATGTGGTCGCATTTACAGTTTGTTCAATTGCGACTATGCTGTAACAGTTACAAGAGTAATTTAAACGCAGGCCAAAGGTGCGCTAACACCCAAAGCCCGCTCGTCACAACAATCTAAACCAATGCAAGGGCGAAACAAGACCGAATAGAATATTCGCAGCTTGTTGAGGTGGAGATAGGGATATCGACAGGATGCGCCACATGGATGTATTACACCCGTTCCCTCGATAAAAACTACGTATCATTGCGCCAACACTTTATTCAGTAAACCCTCGTCAACCACCGCTCAACTTCTGGCAGTGGAGGTTTTACTATGACAAATTCCACTCTCATCGTACAAAATTCCGTAGAGCAGACTTTAAACGAAATCATCAATTCGTTGCAGTTTATCACCACGTCGTTAACCTGTTTACCACAGTGCAAAGACGAGCAGGTAAAGTTAACGGCTGCTGATATTTCTGGCTTATGCAACCTGGTGAATTACACCAAGGCGGCAGCAGAAGGCTGTTATTCGCAATACTGTAAAGAAGCCAAAACCAGTAGCGAATAACTGGCTGATTATAAGCCAATATTAAACGCAAGCCCAAAGTGCGCTAACACTTTGGGCTTGCTCACCATAACAATCTAAACCAATGCAAGGTAGATTATCATGATTCAATTTGATTCTATATCAAAGGCGTACCGCTGCGCCATCACTTTATTCAGGTCAGCACATCAACGAGCCACCAGCAAAACACAGGAGGTGGTTTATGTGTGATGAAAACCGCCTTATCGGTGCTACTGTGCCCTACACTTTGGGCGAAATCATTTTTGAAGCTGAGGTTTTATCAGCAGAAATTGAGGGACTATCAAGGCGTAAAAAAGAAGATAGAGTGCTGTTTTCAACCCACCTCACGGCCCTGAGCTACAGCCTGAATCTTATTCAGGGGGCAATAAAGCACTGCCACCATGAAGCAAAGCCAAAGGGGTGGAATTATGAAAGCTAAAGAAACCAGCATCAAAAACACCGCCAAGGGCACCATTGGTGAAATGCTTAAATCGGCTGACCACCTGATAGCGGCCCACAGAGATATCCTGATTCGAGAAAAGAATCGATATGAGTTTACTGATACTGAGATCACCAATTTTTGCAAGACGCTTGAAGGCATTCAGAAAGCGGCGCAGTATTGTATTGATCAGTGCGATGATTAACGGTTGATTGCCAAGCCCAAACACGCATGTTTGGGCTTGTTTCAACACCTTAAGTCACTAAAAACCATGACTTCACCACGCAGATACCGATACAAATCCAACTATCCCTACTTAACGACATTTTTTCTTTGACCACCCCAATCCGCCAAAGGTATCGTAAATAGCAATGCAATAGACGGAAGTGATCATCAATGGCTCGAATTTTAAAAAGCAATACGTCCAAAATAGAAGACTTTAAGTTACACCCGGCGGCAAAATCAGCGATTGATTTTTTCCACTCGATTCCGCCACAGTTTCATTTTCCGCCGCCGTCGCTAAAGCGCTTTATCAGTGCCCATTCTGTTATCCAGGGCGTAATTTATGATGACTGCTTTTTGGCGTTTGATCCGGTTTGGACTTTGCGGTTTTGGGATGCCAACCGGCCACCCACAGATTGCCAGTTGATAGCTTATAAACCCGACGAAATTTCAGAGGAACAAATTGCCGCCATCACTTGGTCCAATACCCTCAATATTGTGCTCAGCTCAATCAGCAAAACCAATGGGCTGTTAAAATTGCAATCGTCGCTCAACACTTATCTACCCGCCAATATAAAACAGCAACTCGGCTTTACCCGCAAAACAATTAGTGATCGCGAAGTCGCCAAATGGGCCAACGTCAGCCCCAGCACCATTCCTGAGCAAAGAAAACAGCAGCAAAACATTACAAATCAGGTTCAGACAGATATATTTGGAGAACTCAGCAAGTCTTATGGCAGAAAATAACCCCACTGAACTGTCGTTATCGGCCATTCTCGCAGACGAACTGTTGCCAGCCTGGTTGGTCGAGTTTGAGCAAATAATAGTGCTGCATATGCTTGAGTTGATTAAACATACTCCGAAAGGTTATGAAGCTGAGTTTGAAAGTGAAACCCAATGGCTCAATCAATTTATCGAGTCAAGATTTAAAGCATCATCTCCAGCATCATCTACAATGCAGCCCTCCCCGTCTTTACAGACGTTAAACCAAGCCTACAAAAAAGTGACCAAACAAAGACAACTTGACACTCATCCATTACCCGGTTTTATTTGCTGCGAAATCAACACCATTGGCTCGCAACGAGTGGTGTTTTTGCAACAGCAATTCTCGCTTCAATAAAAAGAAATTAATGCTTGTGCCCATGTCCCCTATTGACATTCTGTTTCGGCTACAGTGAAAATCGATAATAAATACATGGAGTTTTACCTCAGGCAGGCGTCC
>JBLGCB010000393.1:0-6451 GCA_047617105.1 Phenylobacterium sp.
TACTGATAAGAGAGAATAGCGATGGTAGCTGGCTGTCAGGCTTAGCAACAATAAAATGGTCAAGTGCATTAAATACAATCAGTTGTGCCACCTTGTGTTCAACGTGGCTGAAACGCTGATAAAAATCACTCATGGTGCAACCCTTTGCTGCCCATAAATTGTACATCAACTGCCCCGCCCCGATTTGGTATTCAAAACCCTTAATACGAAAATTATCCGGGTATTGATATTCAAGCATCAGCGGCACCATGGCACCTTCTATCACGTCAAGACCAAACAGCTCTAGGTTCTGCTCGACGATCTGCAAAATTTTCGCCAACAAATGCGCCCCGGTCACCAGCTGACGAATTTGCTCAAAACAATGCAATAATCCGTTGAGTGCCATGGCTGAGTCATAAACGATAAGTGCGCTATAACACTCCGCGAGAATCGATAAACGTTTAGCACACAGCGATTTTTCTAACCCGGCACAATCAAGCGTCGCAGTCATATTATTAGAAAAAAAGAAACTGGCAAACAACTCGATTTCCCGTACACTGAGCTTCAGTACCAATTCACAAATATTTTCTTGAACCCGCCATTGCTTCATTTGCCATAACTGTGACAATACTTCATAGGCTTCCGCCAGCCGATGCCCTGGTACATTGGCCAGCAACGTCATAAATGAACACTGAACCGCTTCGCTGCCATGAATAATAACACTGTCTACAATGGTTCTAAGTTGGCGGTTTTGCACCGCAGTAGCATGAACGTAAATATAACTACAGGCGCTGATTAACGTCAAAGCATCGCTTTGTATTGCCTGCTGAATGGCCTGCGAGGCATCAAGATATTGCTGCCCCGGCTGACTGACCCCCAGTAAAACCGCCTGCTCAAACACTGGCAACAGATAAAGGTTATTGGGTTGCGCCAGCACCTTGTCGGTAATGGCCCGCACCCCGCCAGGCAATTGAACCAGCCCCCTAGCCGCGGCGTGTTCAAAAAACGTTTGGTGAAAAAACGACACTATCGTCGGCGAAGGGTAAACCAATACCCCTCGATTGACCAATATATCCAGCTGTTGGCTATTCCACTGGATCAGGGTGTTTTTATCAATTTCGGTGGTGCCCATCGACAACATAGTCAAGGCAATACGCCTGACAAAATCACTGCTATCTTGACCGCTTTCATCCTCACTATGCGCCGTTTGCCCAGAGAATATTCGCCTATCTCCTGCCACTCTGAACAACCAAAAATCGTCATAGAGTTTAAAGGTGTTTACCTCATGGTGATTCACTTCTTGAGGGGCGTACACTGAAAACAACATTCTGAGGGTCAGTGGATTACGACAAATCTCACTCAGTGGCGTTCCTTGGTGCATCACCGCACCAATTTTTTCTATGTGTGCATCCACCGATTGATCAGCTGCCATCGCACGGTAAAAACAGCTGACATGAGACGCAATCGCCTGTGGTAATTCACTGTCTGAATAGGCATTAAGTTTATAGGCTTTGAGCGTATAGGGTTGGCAGGCAAAGTCTTTATATACCAGCGCCAGCTGGTTTTCAAACTCTTGCACCCGGCTAGAACACACCACTGTGGCACCCGCCGCCATCAATGATAATAACTTTTCAACCGTCGCTAACGCCTGAGCGTCAGATTGCAGTAATAAGTCCACCGTATCAATCAACACCACTACTTTGCATAATGCGCGTTGTATCGCAGACAGCATTTGGTGGTGAAATTCACCCGGCACATTGGGCTCACCCGTTAACAAAGAAGCGCGAATCAGCCACACATTTTGCTCACCGAGTTGTTGTCCAAGCCGGGTATAAAGACGTGCCAACAGACTGGTTTTACCCAATCCAGCATCGCCGCTGAGCACCGTTAAGCAGTGGATATTTTGCTGATGTTGAGTGAGGATATGCTGGAATAGTTGGGTTTCGATTTCACGTTCAATATACAAACCATCGTTAATAGAAATGGTCTGAGGCCCAAGTGCGGTCACCAGCTGAATTTCGCTGGACAAACGGGCATAATTCTTACTTTGATTAATCATTCGCCGCTGTGTGTGGATTGGTTCAAGCAACGGCTGAAGCTGAGGAAATGCCAGCAAAATCTGTTCCGCATTGACAAAATACGCCAACCGGCGTGTATGCCTGTCCCAGCCAAGTAAACCCAGTACAAAACTTTCATTTAGGGTTATCACCGGACAGCCACTAAATCCGGGGTGAATACCATTAGCATCAGCAGCCCAACTGACCTGAGTACACACTGGGTTAATCGCACCATCAACACTCAATGACAACCACTCACCCATATCATTGCCTTGCGGAAAACCTTTTACTTTAAGCTCAATATCATCACTTAACCTTTTGCGCAATTTATGGCCGCCATTCAACTCAGGCAACAATTGTGGTTTTTCAACCAGTTGATACAACACCAAACTATCTTGGGCGATCACGCCTGGGCAAATCAGCTGATGCTGTTGGCAAAATTTAGCATGAAAAAGCTGTTGTGTGGCCTGGGGCAAGCAAAAAGTAATCGACTGGTTTTGTCGATGGTCATCTACACCTACCACATGTTGCAACGTCACCACATATTGGCTGGCAATCAAAATACCACCGCCGCTAGGTTGACCATCAATGAATATTTGCAGGCTGACAATTTCTGACATGGTTAATTCTGACATACTAAGAACTATGACCCATTTTGCCATTTGATTTTGAGCTTAAAATGCGCCTCACTGTCGGCTGAGGCAATCACCACCCCAGTTTTGGCCGACAGTTTGATGCCCATTTCTAGCTCCACTTCTTTGGGTTCTTTAATTTGTTTTAAGGCGGCAAAAACCGCATTGGTCAATGCTGGGATTTTATCGACAACCGTCGCAAAGCGGCTGTCTGGCGGTGTCTGCTCAGCTTGGTCACCACTTCTTGAAATTGACCGTGCAGCAGTGGACCGCTCTTCAACATCATCTAGTTCAATCCCCACCACGGTGCCATCATCCAGCGTATACGATGTTACTTTTTTCATCAGACTCTCCTAAATATACAAGCATTTTTTGCTCATATTACAGCAATTAGCGGGATAAATGGAAATAGTTTATCAATGCTAAACCTAAAAACTCGGGCTAAAATATCGATTTAAAGCAGAGGGTTAACGGTAATCAACCGTATCATTAAGTTGGCATTTGAGTATCAAATTTGTAAAAAAACCTATCTTTTTTTAGTAAAAAGTGAAAGTTGGACTATACTGTACCCTGTTGTATTAACGATAACAAAGAAAAATAAAAAGGTCTTTCAGGTTAAACACTTTAAGAAAAGAAAGCGCAAGGGGCCAACGCAATGGATGTTGAACAGAGCATTTATCGTATTATAGAGCTACAGAATGGAATACCTACAGTTCTGGGCACTGCAAGTTATGTCGAAGGTGGTTTTTTCTTTACCTGCTGGCATGTATTACAAGCCCATAGTCAATGCTCCACTGCCCACCCTCCCGAGGAATCATTTCACACAGATCAAAATACTTATTTGCTGGGCGGCTCACCAGAACCAATCTATAACATAACTTGGCAGCGACACCATGATAAAATTTACAATCAATATTATGATTTTGCTGTTGGTCGACTGCCGCCAGGTGCCATTGAGCCAGCACGTTTACCTATATCTATTGAAACACTAAATAGTGATCAAAAAGACCTTATCTGTAAAGGTTATGGAGAAGAAGACCCAAATCAATTGGGCACTCGTATCAGAAATTATGCTGGTTATGAAGCTCAAAATGGCCGCTACCAATTAGATAATGCCCTTGCACCAGGCTTTAGTGGTTCACCAGTATTTTGCAATGGCGCGGTTGTTGCGGTTGCGGCGGCAGATAATATTAATCGAAGTCTGGCTTATTGCATCCCGATCAATTGCATTCTGCATTGGGTGGAGCGAACATTTGAACTTTCAGTGCCACAGACCACCCCCGCTCACAACCAAACTTATACCCCAGAACAAATTGAAATTGCCAAGTATCCAATCGCCATTCATTTTGACACTCATGAGATCCCTATCGAGGCGCTAATAGAAATATTGTTAAGCAGACGGCAATCTATCGAAGAAATAAAAGTATCTATAAGGGAATGCAATCAAAACTTATCTTTAGTGTCCAATTTAAATCAGAAAAACAAGCTCATCCTCATTGATATATTTGATATATCCGAATCCAGTGGCCCCCGAAGCTATGCAAGAGATGTTTTTCTACAAGCAATCCGAAAATCCAGTCGAACAGTAGCGGCCTTGATTGAGGCAGAAGATATTTTTTCTACAACGCTACTGACGAGTGAGCAATCCGACATCGTCACGAAAACAAAACAATTACTTCGTAAGCCCAAAACTGATTAAGGAGAAGCACATGTCTAACGCTTATTTTAGAAAACAAATGGTCTATATGTTGTTTTTAATCACAACATTTGTCATCGGAATCATACCTCCAGCTTACGCAGCACAAGTCAATAAAGGCAGTTTGCCAACGCCTACAATTGAGCAACTAAAAGAGCAAAAACTGCTCGCAGGCCAATCATTGGACCCTATGCTTAAACATCTCGCCCAACGATTAGAAACTGAACACTTAAAAGTCAATACTGTATTAACTCGATTAAAATATAAACCTATCAATAATTTTAGTGAAGATGTGTCAGCACGTTCTTTGCTTGAATTTGCGATGAAAAGAGCCGAAAGTGGACGTCCTGGAGATGCCAAAAAGTTATTGTCGGTGTTCAGAGATGAATATGCCAAAAACTCCGCCGCAATAGCAACCGATCCCGTTTTACGTCAGCTTGGCCAATACTCATCAAGTCAATTACGGGATGGTTTTATTTTTAAAGAAAATATTAACGATATTAACAAGGTAAAATTGGATAGTATTCGGTTAGAAAAAGCCGTTAACCGTTTTGCTCAGTTACAACCCGCAACATTTGAATTAAAACCACTGGTCATGCGATGTTGTATCAAATCAGGCTCAATAGCACAGTTTGATCGCATCACTCAAAGTGCTAAAACACACCAAGAACGTATTACCCAGTTACTACAATTAGAACCACCACCTCCCACTCAAAACGATAAAATGAAAACATTGATCAACGACTTTCGAACCACAACTGCCGCTAGGCAAATTGATCCAAACCTACACAATATTGTTAAATCGCTTGATACCAACTTGCCTAATAATTATGCCAAGATTGACAGCATTGATCGCAACTCAGTGCCGACATTATCTCGTGAAAACCAGGCATTGGCAAAAGTGGCCAATGCCTTGGCAGACAGTGGTGATATTGCAACAGCAAATAAGCTGACAAAAACCTCAAAAGCCACCAACAACACCACAATAAAAACCAATATTATGAGTGCAGTTGGTGATTCCAATATACACGGCCTGCAAACATTTTCAGCAGCTGCTCCAGCCACTCCACCAGCCTACCCAAGTCGTATAGGATCTGCTGAAATAAGGCTTGCAAGTGTTCAAGCGAAAGCGAGTATTCAGGCATATGAACGATTTATCTCTAAAACATTTACAGGGTCGAACTCTATTCCTAAATCGTTTGCCAGTGCAAGCCGCTCTATTAGAGGTCCTGGTGGCATATCTTTTGGCGCAAAAATTGTTGAACAACCGACCTCAAAGCCTATCTCTGTCACTTGGCTCGCCAATCCCGAAAACACCAGTTACGGGTATTTTTTGTTTAAGTTAACAAACCGCAAGCAACGGGTTCATTATGCGGTTTCCAATCTACTTTATGCGGAAAGCGCATCAGCAGCTTGGATAGCACTTTTCAACCCATTAAAAGATACATTGAAATATGTTGAAGGGGAAGTATTCCCAGTTGTCACGATTGATCGATTTTACGATGGCGCAGATTTACTGCCCGCAGAAAAACCCATTGCTGTAAATCCTGCATTATCGGGTTTAAGGTTGGCATGGTCAGTATCTCGTGTTGATTTTTGGTTTACTGTAGGCAAAGCAGCCCGTAACGATATCAAAGCTATTTTTTGCCCAACATCAAATAATTGTCAAGCATTTCAAGAAGAGCCAGTAACGGCATGGCAATATACAGAGGAACTGGCAACATGGCAATTCCATGATAAACCAAGAATTATTAAACTCCGCCCCGGTAAAAATCCTGGGAAGGATCCAGATATAATTCAAGTTTGCTCTCCCCCAATGTCCCAATGTCGTAACAAACCAATCAGATACCCACATTTGACAATTTCACCATTTGCAAAATCAGATCTCATTAAGAGTGAATTATTAGGCAGTTCCATCGGTTTAGCGGTTCAATCCTGTGGAGAGCCAAAAAATGAAACTGATTACAAGTGTATATATAGGGAATTTAAAGATAACTGGAGCTATTTCGCCACTCTCGCACGAATAGACGATGAAGCAAACGCTCAGATAGTCTACGAATTAACCAAGACAATAATGAGTTATAGAA
>JBLGCB010000394.1:0-6445 GCA_047617105.1 Phenylobacterium sp.
GATTCCAATCAAGGGGGATCTCAATCAACCTGACTTTTCACTGTCCAGTGTGATTACTGTGGTGACCTTTAAAGCACTAAAAACTGCGGTGCTTTACCATTATTCACCGCTGAGCGTATTGTCGCTGGCCAGTGGTTTGGTCAATCTGGCCACCGCATTGCGCTTTAAATCGGTTGAATTTGCCAATACGGTTGTCACCCTCAATACCGATGGCAAAGCGCAACTGGATAAAGTCGGCAAGGTGCTTGGCGATAAAACCAAAGTGGATTTGGTGTTATGTGCCAATGCCAGCTTGCTGGATCTTCTGCCTGTTGTTGAGGTTTCCGTTGAGGTAGTGACTGAGAAGGAACCAGCTGAAAAGCCAGCGGCAGCAAAATCTATACCAAAAGAAAGGCTGGCAACACTCACCGGCCAATCAAGACAACAGTTGATGGCCATCGCCAATCAGCGCCAACAGGCAGCGAAAGCGTATTTGGTTGAGCAACATCATATTGCAGAACAACGCTTGCTGTTATGTAATGTTAAATTCGACGCTAAACCAGACGGCAAACCGGTAGTGGCGATATCGCTATAAAGGTCGCCTCAGGCGCAGGGGACTTTAGTCACACTATTGTGTTTGTCATCGCTTCGCCTATAATGAAACCCTATCTGCTTTACCCCTAGACTGGTCAAAAAATAAGAGAGCGCCTGTGAACCAAATCCCCGTAAACCATAACCCAGTAAGCTACAGCGACGAATTCATCAAAGAGATGCCCAAATCCGATTTACATCTCCATCTTGATGGCAGTTTACGTCTTGAAAGCCTGCTGGAGATGGCCAAAGTCACCCATACTGAATTGCCTTCTAATACCGTTAGCGGCATGAAAGAGTTGGTATTTAAAGACAAATACAATGATTTAGGCGAATACCTGCATTGTTTTCAATATACCTGTAGCGTACTGCGTGACCTTGAAAACCTAGAACGCGCCGCCTATGAACTGGCCATTGATAACCAGCTTGAAGGGGTTAACTATATTGAAGTGCGTTTTGCGCCGCAATTACTGACAAATCCGGGTAAAGGTATTCATCAAGACCAGATACTGGAGGCGGTGAATAACGGTCTTAACCGCGCCAAACAGCAATATAACCAGCAAAGTGAGGTTCAACAGGGCTTAAAACCGCGTTTTGAATATGGCATTATCGCCTGTGCGTTACGGATGTTTACTGGCAAGGGCTTTTCACCGTATTACACCAAAATATTCAACGCCTTGTCTGAATTTGAACCGATGGAAGTGATTCAATTGGCGGCGATGGATATGGTTAAAGCGTGCGTGCGAATTCGAGATGACAAAGGGATTCCTATCGTTGGTGTTGATTTGGCGGGCCAAGAAGCGGGTTATCCGGCGGGAAAATTTAAAGACGTTTACAAATTTGCCCACCAGAACTTTATGTCCAAAACCATTCATGCCGGTGAAGCCTATGGCGCAGAAAGCGTCTTTGAGGCTATCACCGAATGTTATGCTGACCGTATTGGGCACGGTTATTCATTATTTATTCCCGACATGATTGTCGACCCAAAAATTACTGATCACCAAAAGTACGTTAATAGCTTGGCGTCATTTATTGCCGACAAACGTATCGCCATCGAAGTGTGCCTGACCAGTAACTTACAAACCAATCCGCAGATAACCGATATCAAAAACCATAAATTCAACGACATTCTTGACCATCGCATTGCCACCACGTTGTGCACCGACAATCGTCTGGTATCCAACACCACGGTATCGAATGAATATCGTCTGGCCATCGATAACTTTGATATTTCGTTTAATCGGCTTAAAGATATCGTTGCTGATGGCTTTAAGAAAAGCTTTTTTGGCCATGATTACGTCAACAAACGTATCTACGCCAAAGATTGCATGAATTATTTTAATCGAGTGGCTGCCAAACATGGGTTACTGGTTGACTAGATCGCCGATTGACCATCAATGCCCGCCGACAAAACTGCGGGCATTGGTTTCTTCAACTTTTATTCGCTGCCATAACGTTTAAAACTTCAAAACACGCGCCAAGGGTATGATAATCACACTTGGCCCCGGCAGCACTTTTCTCATTAGAATATTTACTGTTATCCCGCCTTAACACCCGAAACCACGCGCCATGAACATGGTCAACCATATTATCCCAGCTGTATTGCCAGATACTGTGGTAATGGGTCAGATACTGCGCTTCACCAGTGGCTTCAAAGAGTAGGGCGGCTGCGGCAAAACTCTCGGCTTGCACCCAAAAATATTTATCGTCGTCACACCAGTGGCCTTCGGGATCGAAGCCATAAATCAGGCCGCCGTGTTGGTGATCCCATGCTTTATCAAATGCACGGTCGAACAAAGATTTGGCTTTGTTCACTAACCAGGGTTGTGGGTTATGGCGATTGAGCTGTAATAACAGCTTGGCCCACTCGGTTTGATGACCCGGCTGGAAACCCCATGGACGATAAAGATTTTTCGCATCGTCTTTGTTATATTCCCAATCCGGTTGAAAATCGGTGGTGAAATGCTCCCAAATCAAACCGTCGGTTTGTGCTGCCTGACGCTGACAAATGTTTTCGGCCAGCTGCGTGGCGCGGTTTAAAAACATGGGATTTTGACTCGCTTCAAAGGCGGCAATCATCGCTTCACATAAATGCATATTGGCATTTTGGCCACGATAAGCGCTTAATTCTCCTTGTGGGCTAATGGTATCGGCATACAAGCCATATTCAGCCTGCCAAAAGCGTTGTTCGAGCACAAGATATAGTTCAAGCAGCTTTTCGTCAGTGTTGATAAGACCTGCTTTTTTGGCGGCAGCGTAGGCCAGTAATACAAACGCATATCCGTAAGCTTGTTGGGTCATATCCAGTGGTTGGTGATTGTCGAGTGTCCAGGCATAGTGTTGACTGTCGGCTTGGTAATGCACCTGTTCAATGTAGTCGAGGCCGTGTTTGGCTACTCTTAAATACTCTGGCTGGTCTAGGATTATTGCGGCCTGAGCATAATTGACCACTATGCGAGTGCTGCTCACCAGTTGCTTAAAGTGGTCATCGAAAGTGGTGCCGTGGTCATAGAAGTTTTGAAAATAACCGCCACTGTTGTCCAGTACAATCGGATCATAAAAGCGTAAAATTTCGCGGCAGTGGTCGGATAAAAAATGGTTATCGTAAAAATTCATCGTCGCGCTCTTTTGCTTATGCTGTGTGGTTAATGAGGCTGTTGTTGAAGGAAGGGGTTGCAGCAATGTTACCGCATCGTCGCTGTCGGGCAGGGCAGGAAAGGCACCGGGTTGAGTCACTGTATGAGCACCACAAGCGGCGGCATTTTGCAGCAATATACAAAGCATATCTTGGTCATTAATGGCTGCAAATACATCGTCAAAATGGCTTAAACCATATAACAAGCCACCAATAAAAGCATCGCCGCCAGCGGTGGTATCCACCACTTTAACCTTGGGTGGCACTATGGTGCCGCTGCTGGCTTGCGTATACCAACAGATATCATTGGCACCATCGGTGACCACCAGTAAACGGCAACCTTGTGCCAGTGCGTGTTTAATATAATTGCTGGTATCGCCTTGGGCCAAAAACTCAAGTTCTTCAGCAGAGAACTTAACCACATGGGCTTGATAAACCAAGTGATTGACCCGGTTGATATCTGCTGCGTTGTCAGCCCACAGATTGTGACGCAAATTGACGTCAAAACTGATGATTGCCTGATGATGTTGTGCTTGAGCGACGGCATATTCCGTACACTCAGCGATATCATCAGTGGTTAAGGTATTGGAGCAAAAGTGAAATATTGGTTTGCCTTTAAACCATGCTGAGTCGACCTGTTTCTTTTTGAACATCACATCGGCGCTGTTATGACGATAAAATGAAAAACTTCTGTCACCGTCTTGATCGAGCTGAACAAAGGCCAGCGCGGTTTTGGCGCTGGGGTGTTTGAGCAAAAAACGGGTATCCACGCCATAGGTTTGCAATGCATTGGCGAGGAACTCACCAAACATATCATCGCCGACCTGACCGGCAAAAAACGCCTGTCCGCCGAGTTTGGCCACCGCCACTGCGGCATTGGCTGGCGCGCCACCGGGATATTGGCGATAATCCTTAATCGCCAGCGTATCAACATCTTGTTGACCAGTGTTTAAAAAGTCGATGAGGGCTTCACCGAAGCAAATAACGGGTTTCATAGACCTGGCTCCATACTTTTAGTGTTGGTTGTCGTGGTGTTGTTGCTTAAATAGCTTTCTTGTTGATCGATTAGAGTCCGGTAAATACCATAACCGCAAATATAAATATATGAGAGTACAGGCACAATAAAGCTGGTTTGCACCGACGTGGCATCGGCGACAAACCCTTGTATCACTGGTAATAAGGCACCGCCAACAATTGCTTGACATAACAGCCCAGAACCACGAGACGTTAACGGACCGAGTCCTCTAATCGCTAGGGCAAAAATGGTCGGAAACATAATTGAGTTGAAAAAGCCCACTGCAATAATACTCCACATGGCCACATCACCGCTACTTAACATGGTGGTTAATAACAACACCATGGCAATGCTGGCATTGCCCACCAGTACTAGGCTTGGGGGGACATAACGGGTGAGTAAAGCGCCAACAAAACGACCGACCATGGCTGCGCCCCAGTAATAAGAGACCATTTGGCTGGCCTGATGTTCGTTCAAACCCGCAATATCATCTTGGGCAAAGTAATTGACCAAAAAGCTACCGATAGACACCTCGGCACCCACATATAAGAAAATACCGATAGCCCCTAATACTAATCCCTTATGTGCAATTAAGTCACACTCACTTTTATTAGCCTTAATTTTTGTGAGTGTGACTTCTTTATTTGTGAGTGTGACTTTATTGTTCGTATGGATGGCGGGTAAGTGCAAAAACTTAAAGCCAACGGCAATAAGCAATACCGTGCCGGCCAAAATCAGATAAGGCAATTGCACGGCGGTGGGCTCTACTGCTTGATGTACAGCACCAAATATCAACGCCGCGCCAAACAATGGCCCGAGGGTATGACCCAAAGAGTTAATCGCCTGAGCCAAATTTAAACGACTGGCTGCGGTACGATCTGCGCCCAGTGATGCGACATAAGGGTTAGCAGCAACCTGTAAAATGGTGATACCACTGGCCAGCACAAATAACCCCAGCAAAAATACCCCATAAATGGCCACTTCGGCTGCCGGGTAAAACAATAAGCAACCCACCGCGATGGTCGATAAACCGGTGATTACCCCGTTTTTATAACCGATTTTTTCAATCAACTTGCCTGCAAAGGGCGAGACGATAAAGTACGCACCAAAAAAGCAAAACTGCACCAGCATCGCCTCGGTGTAGTTGAGTGCAAAGGCCGCTTTAAGATGTGGGATCAAAATATCATTTAATGCGGTGATAAACCCCCAGATAAAGAACAATACCGTCATCACCATAAAAGCGAATTTATATTCACTATCGCTGCCTGTCGTTGTAGAGGGTGTAGAGGGTGTAGAGGGTGTATGGGGTGTGCTTGTTGGAATATGGCCAGCCATGATTATTTCCTCGCAAAAGTGGTTGCTGAAAAAGACGGTGGACGGTCAGCTTTGGCGGCACCCCAGCTGATATTCGGCGTGTTCGATAAGGTAAAGTCTAGCACCACGGGTTGTTGCAGGTAAGACTCATCAATCCAGCTTTTAGTGCTGTTTTTGCCGTTAACCTTAAGCGACTGAACAAAGCGATTTTTATCTGATGTGTGTGGCGCTCGAATGGTCAGGTTGCCAATTTTTGCATCGCTGAATATCGGGCTGGACAATACCAGATCGGCTCTGCCGGGTAACAGCGGATATAAACCCAGCGCTGAGAACACATACCACGATGACATTTGGCCTAAATCATCCTGGCCAGGAATGCCCTTGGTGGTGTCGTTCCATAATTGGCTGATGGTCTCGCGCACGGTGTCTTGGGTTTTGTACGCTTGCCCGGTAAACAAATACATCCATGGTGAAGCGATTGACGGCTGATTAGACACGTCGGCATAGGTGGCGTCATCTCTGAACAAAACCCAGCTGCCATCGGGTTTATGAAAATGGTTATCGAGTCGATTGGCCATGATCTCATCACCACCGAGTAGCTGGTTTAAACCTGAACCGTCGAACGGGATCATCCATAAATATTGCGCCGGACTGCCTTCGACAAACAAATGGTTACTGTTGGCATCAAAATCCGCTTTGAAACTGCCGTCGCTATTGCGCCCTTGAATATAGCCCTTTGCTTTACTATTGCTGGCAGTGGCCTGCGGGTTAAAGAGGTTTTTCCAGTAAGCTGAACGATTGAGCAATAACCGTTCATCATGTTGATGGCCCAGTCGGTTGGCCAGTTGTGACAGCGCAAAATCGGCTGAGGCTTGTTCGAGGGTTTCTGATGCACCTTCCCAGCTGTTTGA
>JBLGCB010000395.1:0-6443 GCA_047617105.1 Phenylobacterium sp.
AGCCAGTCGAAGAATAACCCCGCCCGACCTTCTGACTCGGTTGATAACGTAATACCTTGCCTTTCTTTTTATCATCACCCTTTGTAGCCTTCTTATCAGACAGGAAGAGATCATTGGCTTCAATCACCCGCATTTTGGCCAGTTTATCCGGGTTAAACTTCATGGTTGTCTCGGCTTGTGGCAACACATATTTCTCATCTTTGTTCATGGTGACGATATTAGAAATATAAATATCGGCAACAAAGTCATCGTTCAAATCCGCCGTACCAATGCTCATGGTATACGACGGTTTATCGGTGCCTAGGGTCGCTGCCATATCCTTAAAGCGGCCATTGCCCAAATTTTCATAATAAGCGTTAACGCCAAAGTCATTGCCAACAATCAAATCTTGCCTGCCATCACTATTAAAATCGGTGTGGGTCACCGCCTGACCCCAGCCAGTATTGTCGAGGCCGCTGCCTTTGGTGACATTTTTAAATTTGAAGCCACCTTGGTTCCGAAACAGCTGATTAGGCAAACCATTGGTATTGCGCCGCTTTAATGTCGGCAATACCCCATGTATATAATCGCCAAAATAAGTGATATAAATATCCAGCAAACCATCGTTGTCAAAATCAAATATCGTAGCTGGTCCACCAACCAGATTCTTCCCACCCAACTGACTGACGCTGGTCATATCTTTAAATGTGATGTTGCTGCCCTTGGTGGTAGCATTGGTGGTATTGCCGAGGTTTTTATACACCCGGTGGCTATCATCGACATAAGTAATCACAATATCTTGCCAGCCATCATTATCCAAATCAGCAATCAACGGCTGACGTGGTTCGCCCGGCTGATGATCCGATTGGCGTAACCAGTTCAATCCGGCGCTTTTACTGATATCGTCAAACTTTCCATCACCCCGATTGAGATAAAGTCGATTGCCCAAGCCGCTTAATACCAGCACATCATCAAGGCCATCATTATTAACATCACCGGCGGCGATGCCCGAACCACCAAAAGCCGGTGGAATAATGATGGTTGCGTTTTTCTCATCGATTGACAGATAACTGCGTAACAACCGATTAAGCCAATCTGAGGAACGGTGCATAAAATCAATGCCTGAATCTATGGTGACATCGGTAAATAACGGCCCTTGCTGCGCTGCCACAGAACCGCTGCTAGAGGTTAAAGCTGCTGTGGATGATTTTTGCTGAGTATTAGATTCCTGATTGGCTGACGGATTGCGCTCAAGGCGAGATTGGAGTTGCTTTACCGCTTGGTGAAAGTGTTGTAATGACAAACGTTTATCACCGGATTGCACCCCGACCTGCCCGGTCAGCCGTAATATTAATACGCCAAACTGAGCAATATTTTCGGCCAGCAATTCTGCGGCGAAAGGGTCCGGTTCAAGATAAGCTGTAAATGCGGGGTCAAGCACCGCATATTGCAAATACCGCCAGTGTATTCCGCTATCACGAAAGGCATCCATATCATAGGATTCCACCGTGACTTGTGCTTCCCTAGCCAAATTAGGAAAGAAAATCGCATCTTCGTATTGATTGATGCGATGCGGGATCATCCGTTGAGCAAATTCACTCACATCCGCTTCGGTGATCAGCCGATGGCCATTGGCCAATGCCAGTTGTTGTGCGCCCCGGTAAACATCCTCAGCGTAAGCGATCACCGTCTCGGTAAACGTTTGCCGAAAAGCCGTCGCCACCGCTGGGTCCGACGGCCAGCGAAGACGGGCAAAATAAACTTGTAAATTACGCACAAACAACTGATTGCTGATTTGATTGTAAGCAGCATACGAACGTACTTTTTGTTCGATAATCGCCGCCAATAAAGTGAGTTTCACGGGCTTGATGGGTTTAGTCGGCTTAGTGGGCTTAGTGGGCTTAGTCACTTGGCCCACAGGTGCTTTAGACGATTTTGACAGTGATTGCCACACCAATGACAGCGCCGCTTCTGTAATTTCAAATTGGTTATTTTGCCGTGCTTGCTGGTCGGCTACTTTAAGCACCGTTAGGGTAAACAAATCCATACCATGGCTCAGCAACTCAACCGCCGCCTGATTGAGCATTAATTTATCGCTGTCCATCTCCAAAAGGTTATCTTGCTGCACCGCCAACAACGTTCTTAGAGAGTATGCTATAGAACTGTACTGGCGCTTGTCGTCCTGATGAATTTTCACCCGGTGACCTGCGGCCAAATCCACTAGCCAATGGCCTTTATCATCCTGACTAAAGCGCAATATATGTTTCAGTGCGACCAACACCTGTTCACGACCCACCTGCTGGTGTTGTTGCTTTTTGGCCTCATCAGATGCCCTTTGCCACAGTGTGTTCATCCACTGCTTTTGCCACTGGTTTTTGCCGAACCTAGCATTGTCCGTCAATGGTGTGCCAAACATAAAGTCTTCTAACCGGGATGCGGTGGCATAACACTTGGGATCACTTTTATTTTCCAATGATTCAATATGGCCGAGTATCTCAGCCAGCGGATTTTGCTGCGCCGCCCAACTTTCACTGTAAGTGAAAAAACACCAACATAAACAACTAACTACCACCCAGTGCGTTAATTTCTCAATCACCAAGACATTCCCCTAAGCCGCTAAAGGCTCTATCACAACATTGACCAATATTAACAAAGTTAGCGTTAAAAGTTGACGTCAAATCACCATCAAAGTGGACGAACCAAGAAAAACTAAAAAAATATCAAGGGACAAGCCCCCTGTATCCCTTTCAGACCATGCATAAAGTACGATCCACCGCTATACTGAGCAATGAACCAATTTAGATTTAACAGTAGGGGACAATTTAATGAAGGGTAAAATTTCTTTTATCGCCATCAGCATCGCGATAATGGTCAATATGACCGCCAATGCCAAAAATGTTGACAAGCAGCTCGTTGGTGCTGAACAGCTGTATGGTACCCAGGTGGCTTTTAGCGCCAAAGCCAATGCCAAAAACACCACCGTCAGTATCATTGGCCCCGATGGCTTTCACGCCCACAAGTTTGCCCCACAAGGTATCCCCACCATTGATTTACTCAGCTACGGCAAATTAAAGAATGGCCTATACCAATATGAAATCACCAGTGCCGTGGGCAAAAGAGTATTGATTAAAGACAAGCTCAATAATGGCCGAGGCGAAAAAAACAGCCATTATGCCCGCAAAGGCATTACTCAGTCGGGGCATTTTAGAGTCGAAGGTGGCTCAATCAAGCGTTATAAAAATATCAAAGAAGTGTCTGGCAAATCAGACTTTTGAGGGGCATCAGCATGAAATATTTACACCACACCTTAACAGCGGCAACATTAAGCCTTATGGGTAGCCTAATGATTAGCCTACCCGTGTTAGCGGACCAACAAATACAAGACGATTTGGTCGTCGTTGGCAGTATCTGCGCAGGTTTTGACTGTGTCAACGGTGAGTCTTTTGGCTTTGACACCTTACGACTGAAAGAAAACAATTTGCGTATCAAACTTATCGATACCAGTTCTAGCAGTTCATTCCCCACCAGAGACTGGCAAATCACCATCAATGATTCAGCCAATGGCGGACTCAACTGGATTGGCATTGAAGATCTTGATTCGGGCACCACACCCTTTACCATTGTCGCCAGCGCGCCCAATGATAGTCTTTTTGTCGCATCCAACGGCAACATCGGTTTGGGCACCACGACCCCGTTAGTCGATTTAAGCATTAAAAACGGCAATACCCCAACATTACGCCTCGAACAAAGTACCGCCTCCGGTTTTTCTGAACAAATCTGGGATATTGGTGGTAATGAAGCCAACTTTTTTGTTCGCGATTTCACCAATGGCAGCAAACTCCCCCTTCGAATCTCCCCCAACGCTCCTCATGCCAGTATTCATGTTGCGGCCGATGGTGATGTCGGTTTTGAAACTACCACACCCGATGGCCTGTTTGATGTCGCCCATTCGGCCGATGCTAACAACCATGCGCTTTTGATTGGCACCGACAGTGCGGTTGGTATCAATATCGACAATGGGCAAGTTCCCTTTGGCCTGCTAGATGTTCAGACCACGGGTGGTGTTTCAAGATTTACCGTCAACGCAAGCGGCAATGTCGGTTTGTCGGCTGTTGCGCCTAGTGGCCGCTTTGATATCAGAGACGTGGATAACACGACGCCGTTCTTTAATATTGATACCAATGGCAAAATAGGGATTGGAACCATCGCGCCCAATGCACAGGTGGACATTAACAGTGGTGATTTACTGCTGACCAATGGGCAATTAAGAGTTGGTGGTGGCGCTACGGTTGGTCAGTCTTTTTCGATTAACAGCACAATACATACGACATCTGCAGCCGGCCAGCACAATATAGTCACCCTAGATACGACTAGTGCCGACACAGTTACTGAATTTGTATTCTCATCGGCTGGAGTCCCCAAGTGGGTCTATAGCAGTCGCAACTCCTTGGTTGAAGGCCTTTCATCACTTGATCGCTTTAATATATATAATGCAGCGCAAGCAGAGGTATTCACAATCCATCAAAATGGCGGTATTTTTATTGGAACGGGAGCCACCAATAACAATACGACACATGCACTTCAAGCTGCTAGCGGCGCACATTTAACCACTGGTGGTGTGTGGACAAATTTTTCAAGCCGGACAGCCAAAAAGGATATCGTTGACATTCCACTGGCTGCGGCACAATCCGCATTGGCAGCCTTAAACCCGGTCACCTATGAATATAAAACCGAACCCGATGAAACCTATGCGGGTTTTATTGCTGAAGATGTGCCTGAGTTGGTCGCCACCAATAATCGCAGTAGTTTGGCAACAATGGATATAGTGGCTGTTTTAACAAAAGTGGTACAGCAACAGCAAAAAACCATCAAAACGTTAAGTGCTCGCATGAAACAACTTGAAGCAGTGGAATCATCGCAAAATTAAATCAACGCCATAATTCCTAGACATAAAAAAAGGATGAATTTTTCATCCTTTTTTTATATTTTAAAAGAGACAAGTCAGTTTAAGTTATTATCTAGTAGGGGTTGCCAAACCACGGTAAACCTCAAGCGTTTTATTGACCACATTGTGCCAAGAAAAATCTTTCGCCCGAATCAATCCCTTTGCAGACAAACCATTCACCAGCACATCATCCTGTGCCATTGTCGTTATTTGTTCGGCCATTTGTGCAACATCACCGGGTTCTACCAGCACAGCACAATCCAGAGCAACCTCAGCCATAGGAGAGTTCATGCTGGTCATCACCGCAGTGCCTGACTGCATAGCTTCAAGCACAGGCAAACCAAAACCTTCATAAATCGACGGAAATAACAATGCTCTGGCACCACAATACAATAAGGGCATCTTGTGTTGGCTGACATAACCCAAATATTTAACCCATCCTTTAGCGTCGAGAATGCTGATAGTGCGATGAATATCTTCACTGTTCCAGCCTTTACCACCGACCAATACCAAAGGGTTTCCATCAGGGCATTGTTCGCGATAAAGACAATAGGCCTGCAATAAATTCACCAAGTTTTTACGGGGTTCTATGGTTGAAACAAATAAAAAATAGTGGCCATACACCAGTTGATGCTCTGCCAAAGCCACATCACACTCGGCCTGCGTCCGGGGATAATAAACAGGGTCTGCACCAAGGTGTATGGCAGTAATTTTATCCGCTGCAACATTCACATGTTCAATGATTTCACATTTGATAAATTCACTATCGGTAATAATATGATCAGCCTTCACTGCGGCATCACGGATAGCATTATTGACAAACTCAACGCGTGAAGGTGGATGGAATTGTGGCAATACCAGTGTCGATAAATCATGAATGGTCACCACTTTTTTGCCCTTAAAAGGCGGCAATGAGAAATTGGGGGAGTGAAAGATATACGAACCATGATGACGCAACATAAACCGCATCAATGCAGGTGATAACCACTGATACACTTTTACCGCATAAGTTGAAGCAGCCAATGTCATCCGTATCTTGGCTAACAGACTCGCCTTCTCGTTGGTACTGGAACCTGTTTCGTTGTTATCAATGGTGACTACTGGGTCAAGCAACTGCTCGGAAAAAAACTTACCATGGGCAAAAAGTGCCAGCGATTGTACGTCACAATGTTGTTTAAGCCCATTACCGAGTTGCCAAGTATAATGCCCTATCCCCGTCAATGGCATCAACAAGGGATCACAACCCAAAATAACACGCATACGGCTACCCTTCATACATCCATTTCAAAGTATCATCAAACTGATAATTTTGGTACTCACCAATCACTTTCACCAATTTTTGATTGCTACCATAGAGTTCTTTTATTTCATTACTTCTCACGAAATCTGGATTGACTGTCACTTCAATCTCATACCCGGCCAAGCGGTTTAATCGTTGAATCACAGACAATAATGATATGGCTTTACCTGTACAAAGATTAAAAGTGGATGAAGTCACATCGCTTTGCAGTAATTTCTC
>JBLGCB010000396.1:0-6440 GCA_047617105.1 Phenylobacterium sp.
GTGATTATTATATTTTGCGTCAACTGGGGGCGTTTGACAGTTTTATCTCGGTGTTATCGAATTTTTTTGCCGTGCCTTGGCAAACTGTGCACGCTGAATTTGACAGTCATGATAAAGCGATATTGCTTGGCACGGCTGGAGGGGTTTTACGTGCGGTGGGCAGGTTGTTTGAAGCGACTCAGCCTATGAAAGCGTCGCTGGATATGTTTGTAGAACAAGAAGATTGGCAGCAATCAGCGATTAATGCCAGTAATTTAAGTGAACTGTCTGTAACCTTGGGTGAAGTGACGGATGCAGTAAAGTATGGTGAGCAAAGTGTTACCTTTGCGGATAAAAGTGATGATGGTTTTGAAATGGAAGCCCGTCGCACAGTTCATGCTGATGCTTTATTTCAGTCCGGAGAAGATCAGGCGGCACAAAACCAATTTATCGAAGCCGAAGCGATGCAGCAAAAACGCCAACCGGGGTATACCTTTCTTTATTCTATACAGGGTTATCGATTTTGTGAATTGCTGCTGGCTTTGGGGCAGTATCAGCAGGTGCTCAAGCGGGCGCAAACTAATATTGAAATTAGCAAACGTCACCATTGGCTTTTGCATATTGCCCTAGACCAACTCACCATAGGAAAAGCTCTGAAACAGCAAGTCATCACAGAAACCTTGGTTGATTTCACCGAAGCCCAATCTTGGTTCGATAAAGTGATAACAGGTTTACGTCAAGCAGGCCAACAGGATTATTTACCACTTGGCTTATTAGCCCGCGCCGACCTTCACCGCCTACAAAACAACTTCACCCAATGCTGGACCGACCTAGATGAAACCAGAGATATCGCCAGCCATAGTTCGATGCTATTACATCTCACCGATTACCACCTTTCAGCTTGCCGCACCATTAATGCCCAACTGGCTGCCCAACCAGAAGCGAATAGCCAAACAGAATTTTCCATTATCGACAACGGTAAAAACCTGCGTTTAAGCAAAGCAGAACTGCAAACCCGCTTCACCCACCACCTCACCACAGCAACAGAGTTGGTCAATCAAACCGGTTACCATCGCCGGGATGATGAATTAATCGCGTTGCAGCAATGACTTAGCTAATATGTCTGGCGGGATTTTACCAGCTTTTGTCAACTGAGTATTAGCTTTGACCGAGTTCATTAACTTTGGCCGAGTAGTCACAGCTTTTGTCCTGTGAGTATTATTATCCGTTGGCTTTGGTCCCTTATACTTTTGCTGTTCGAATCATGTTGTTTTACGGAAATGAATGTTAATTAGGAATTATGACTTTATGAAATCTACGCTATTAACCAGCATTATGCTGTCTTCTACCTTTATATCATCGGCTTTTGCCGCCGTTCCATCTGACCCAAGCTATGATCCAACCAATACCTCAACCAATACCTCAACTAATACCTCAAGCTATACCCTAACCCAAAACCTTGATCAGCAAGTCAGGAATGAACTGTGGGCACCAGCAGTCAAATTAAAGCCATTGGCTAAAGCCACTACTAAAGCCAGTAAGGCGATTATTCATGCCAGCCGCGCAACTAATCAAATGGTCTATGGTGAAACACTTATCAGCGATATCCAATTTAATGATGCCAATTTGGCGGCTTGTGTCTCTGAACAAGCCAGCAGTAACGGCTGGACTCAGGTCAATCAAGTTCAGGGCCTCAGTTGTAACGCCAGGGGCATTACTGATTTGTCGGGTATCGAAAACTTCACTGCAATGTTCTATTTGTTTTTGAATTCAAATGCGATCAGTGATGTGACGGCGCTGGGTCAATTAACCGCGATGCAGTATTTGTATATGAACAGCAAGATAATCAGCTCAATACGCTTAACGGGTTAGCGCAACTGACCCAGGCCACTCGGATTGATGTTTCTTATAACGCCAATATTTATTGTGCTGACCTAAACGCACTTGAGGCGCAATTAGGCACTGGTGTATTGAACAAACCCAATACTTGTGTTGATCCCTTGATTGCCGATGCCTTGGCAAATGTGACCAATGCCAGCTTGCAATATTGTATTGCTGACACGGTGAACGCCAACAATTGGACCTTGATTAGTGAGTTCACCACATTGGATTGTAGTGCATTGGGTTTGATTGATATCTATGGACTTGAGCAGTTTAACGCATTGACGTCGTTGAAATTATATTGGAATAACATTGACGATTTGACCCCGTTGGCTGGCTTAACGTCTTTAGAGCAACTATGGCTCAATGGAAATTTCATTTCGGATGTATCACCGCTGGGCAACTTAAGCGCGTTGACAGAATTGTGGTTACAAGACAATATGATCACCTACATCCACGGCTGGAACAATTTACCTTCATTGACCACTTTAAACTTGTGGACCAATTCGATGTATATGTTGAATGGACTGGAGAATTTAACCAATCTGTCGGAACTGGATGTCAGATTTAACCAGTTAGACGATTTGTCAGCACTGAGCAATTTAACCAATCTTAGCGCGTTATGGGCTGATAGTAACTTGCTGACCAATATCGCGCCTCTGGCCAATTTGACCTCACTTGACCGATTGTCGTTAAGCTTTAATCCAATATCAAATATCGCTCCTATTGTGACAATGTCTGGGTTAACCAGGGTTGAGTTCAGTGATACCCAGTTGAACGATGTTACACCGCTGGCGAGTTTGCAGGGGGTTAATATACTGGTGTTGTCGAATAATCCGTTGGTCACTGCTGTGAGTGCGTTGGAACAACTGCCTAATGCGTATATCAATTTAAGCGGTAGCGACAATATTCCTTGTGCTGAACTGGATTCACTCGAAGCGGCATTGGTCAATACTCTGGCACGTCCGGCGAGTTGTATTTAGAGTATCTAAAATATAAGTTTTTACCGCAGTCAGTCGCAAAGCAAGTTGTGGCTGGCTGTTGTTGACCTAAATTGGTCAGCGGGTAAACGGCACAAATATAGCAAGTATTGGTGTTGTTATCATACCCTAAAGAGGGTATTTTGTCTTTCCATAGATTACCCGTTTTTTTTCGTTATGTGACTTTTGTATCCAGTGTCGATCTAGGTGATCAATCAAACCTCCTTTTTTACCGTTTTCTCTGCAAAACCATAGTCAGCATTGGCCATAGCCAAACCTTTAAGTCACGTTTCACGGTTTTTAAACAGGGAATCGAATGACTATGTCACTTCTAGCAACTTTGACAATGAAGCTTTTGGCGACCAGAATTAAGATTGAACTGGTTAATAAATGAACTGTCTATGTTGCGTTTTTACAAGTCTGTTATGTTTGTTGGTATTTTCAGCTGTCTGTGTTGCTGGTGTTTGTCATCGGCATTTGCTTGTGAGTTAACCGTTCGTACCTACCCCTATCCGCCATTTGCGATGAAAGATCAACATGGCCAGTGGCGTGGTATTGATATCGATTATACCAAGGTGCTACTGGATGAAAGCAACTGCCGCTACACTTTTGTCGAAATCCCTTGGGGTCGGGGCATAGTGTTATTAAGAGAAGGCAAAATCGATATGATGCTTAATGTCACCAAAACCCCAAGACGGGCGCCATTTATGCATTTTGTCGGTCCACAGAGAATGGAAACGCTGTTATTGGTCGCCAAAAAAGACTCATTGCCGATGATCAGCCACTGGAGTCAATTGAAAACCCTTGAGGCGACCTTTATGCGCCAAAGAGGCACTTTTATTGGTGAGCGTTTCGAACAGCTGTTGACTGAAAACCCGACATTGAAAAATAGACTGATTTATTTGGCTAACAATGTGGTGAATATTGATATGATCCGTAAAGGTCGTGCCGTCGGTTTTTTCTCTGAACAAGCGATTTTGAAACATGAATATGCGAAAAATCCAGATTATTCTATTTTAGAAACCCATCCGCTGGTCATCAATCGAGCTCCGGTTTTTTACGCGTTTAGCAAAGCCAGCATGAGTGCCAAACAAATTCAAATTATCATTGAAGGTTATCACCGCCTCGAGGCTACCAACAAACTTGAGGCCGTAGAGGCCCAATACGACAAATACTAGTTATTCGTTCTAGTGTTAATAAAACAACGGTGTTTGTTGAATCACTTGTTTGACCACTGACATATCAACATCCATACTGGTACCAATCATATTCAGGCCAACTTTGTCTTGGTCGTTGAGATCGCGCACACCAGCGATGGCCAAATAGCTGGCTTTGATGATCAGCAACTTGCCGTGCCAGTTAAGGGTTGTTCTGGCCGATTCGAGTTGGTCGAACATACTGCCGCCATGGGTTTGTGATAATTGCTCACAGTGTTCTAACGTCACCGGGAGTGGTTGATTAAATAGGTGCTGATAGATTTTTTGATAAAGCGCTTCGGCCCGCATTTTACCCAGCTCTGATATTAGGATGCTGGCCAAAGTAACGCACACATATAATTGGGTTTGGCTGTATTCTGGTTGTGTCGGCGAATCAATATCAAAGGTGTTTGAACAGCCATTACATTGACGATAAAACGCCATGGTCTTTAAAGGCAGTGTGGGTATAAAAAAACACGTAAACCAACTTTTGTGTTCTACGTCTTCATACTGTGCCGTGCCTTTGCACACCGGGCAATAAAATGCGCCGCTATCCAATATTTTTTCCCGTTCACTTTCTCCAAATAGAAATATCATCAAGCGTTCCTTATGGTTGTCTTGGTGTTGCTTTGGTTAGAAAATACTAGTTTATTTTTACTGTTAATTCAATAAGATGGACCAAAAAGTACCTAGCTCACCGATTTGTGCTTACTATGCCCGCAGCCATTAACACTTTATAATGAGTGTAACTGATAAAACCTGAAGCAGGAGAATAGTAAATGCTAAATATGGACTTCGACCAACGGGTCGTGATTGATACCGCACAACAACCGTGGGTGGCCAGTCCACATGCTGGGGTATGGCGCAAACCGCTGGCAAGAGAAGACGCCGAGCGCGGTCATGCGACCAGTATTGTGCGCTTTGATCCGGGGGCCAGTTTTGCTGCCCATAACCATCCTTTGGGTGAAGAAATCTTGGTGCTTGAAGGCATATTTTCTGATCACACTGGTGATTATGGACCAGGCTGTTATTTTCGCAATCCCGAAGGATTTCGTCATGCGCCGTTCAGTAAAGACGGTTGTGTATTGCTGGTTAAGTTACACCAGTTTCAAATCGGCGACGATGAACACCTGACGATTGATACCCACAATACTAGCTGGCTGCCCGGTCATGGTGCTTTGCAGGTGATGCCGTTGCATAGCTTTAACACCGAATCTTCTGCGCTGGTGCATTGGCCTGCCAACACCCATTTTCAGCCCCATGTCCATGCGGGTGGCGAAGAAATTTATGTTATCAGTGGCGAATTCATCGATGAATATGGCCGTTACCCTGCTGGCAGTTGGATTAGAAGTCCGCATATGAGTCGGCATAACCCTTATGTTGAAGTCGATAGCGTGATATGGGTGAAGACGGGGCACTTGTGATGTACAAGTCTCACTAATGCTGCTACATTTTAATCAGCTTCCTCACCTTTAAAAATTTCAACTATGACAGAACCAAAACAACACTGCTGCTTAAATTGTAATGCCGTTACACAGGGGGCTTGGTGCCATCAGTGTGGTCAAAAGAGCGATGTTAAAACCATCACTGTTTTGCAGACCGTGATGGATACCACCAAGGAATTAACCGATGTCAAAGGCCCCATGCTGCGCACGCTGATTGGGTTAGTCAAAGAACCCGGTAAACTGTGTCTTAACTATGTTAATGGTAGTCGCAAGCAATACGCCAATCCGGTGAAGTATTTTATTATCAGCTACGCGCTGATGTTGCTGGCCCTAAAGCTTAGTGACTGGATGGGTGGCAGTATCAGGTTGGTCACACTCGATCTGTTGCCAATTGACGATGGGCTTAGTAGTACTTTGCAAAAAACCATTACCGAGTCAATTCAATATGCGGCTTTGGTGCAGGGACTGCTGATTCCATTTCAGGCGATGACGCTGCGGCTGTTTTTTCGCAGCTTTCAACGCCGCTATGCTGAATACATCATCTTGCTGATTTATGTTATTGCCACCACCGCCAACGGGTTTAGCTTGCTGGTGTTGACTAGGCTGGCTTTGATTGACGCCGCTGTGTTGGTGTACGCTGCCGTTATGATGATTTATATGTTTTGGGCTTGTATTCAGTTTACTCAAGCCAGCTTTGTCAGTGGGTTTTTGCGCTGTATGGGCGCGTTTTCGCTGTATTCTGTGTTGTTGTTTTCAGTGGTGTTGGTGCTGTTGAAGGTTTTTGGCTGATTATTAGTTAAAACATTCCATAAAAGGATATGTAATGTCGAAGATATCTCGTAATGATCCCTGTCTTTGTGGCAGTGGCAAAAAATATAAAAAGTGTTGCATGGCAAAAGATGATGCCGCGCGTGTCGAAGTGATGGTGAAAGCTCAAAACGAAAGAACGATCATTATTG
>JBLGCB010000397.1:0-6404 GCA_047617105.1 Phenylobacterium sp.
ACAAGGCTTCTACATTTTGCTCTTCGTTATATACAGGTACGCAAATACTGATTAATTTTCGCTTATTTTTCATGGTCATTTATAATTCTATCAAGCCCAACTTCCAAACTGATTTTGGGAACCCAGTCAATGAGTGCACTGATTGCACTTTTGTCACCAACGGCCCACATAATTTCATCTTCTCTTTTGTCTACCGCGCCAAAACGAAGCAACTCACGATCCGACTTTAGCAAAGCGCCTATTGTTAAAATCAACTCTTTAACCTTAACAGGATGGCCAGTACAAACGTTATAATTGCCAATCACACTGCGCTCCCCCATCTTTTTCATCGATGCCAATATGCACTCAACCACATCATCCACATGGATAAAATCTCGAACCTGTTCACCATCAGTCAAATCTATCGCTTCATTTTTACTGAGGTTACTAATCATATAAGGGATCAGCCGCTTTTCACCTTCACCTTTGCCATAAACATTAAACAACCTTAGATGAACAAAGGAAATCCCATTTTGAGCCGAAAACGCAGAACCCCATAATGAAAATGCCGCCTTGGAAGCCCCATACATGGCAGTGGTTAACGGATAGTTTTCACTGATAAGCTCACCTTGCTGACAAGAGGCATATTCGGAGATACTGCCAATAGAAACAAACTTTTTAATCCCTTGTCTTTTCGCAAGCCAAAGCAATGCTTGAGCAAATACAATATTCGATGCAAAAAACTGCTGACCATCCTTATCATCCTTTTTCAAACCATAAGCTGCAAGATTAACAATACAATCAATATTACTTGGCAATAAAGGCTCAATTTTTTCAATCGATAACGGATCGTAATCATCTATTGTCAATACATTGACATCCGGATTTGCCCTACCAATGGCTTTATTTTTAGTCAGCAACCAAATATCGTAACCATTGTCTTTCAACAATCTAACCAAGTTCTGACCAATAAAACCACTCGCACCAGTCAACAAAACATTTAAACTCATTATGCCAATCCAAAATAATTTGAAATTTGCTTCATCGTCACAGCATGTAAATCTTGGTTTTCACATTGTGCTTTGTACCACGCCACCACATTGTCCAAACACTCATCAATAGACAATTGAGGCTGCCAATTGAGCAATGTCTTAGCTTTTGTACTATCGAGCTTAAGCAAGTTCGCTTCATGCAGTTCAGATTTTTCTAAAACAACAAAATCGTCGTCATTATCCCACAGTTCATTAATTTTACTGATGATATAACCAACACTGCGGACATCTGATTCTTCAGGACCAAAATTCCAGCCCTGATCAACACTTGTATCCCCGGATAACATCTTCTGGCAAAGGAGTAAATACCCAGCCAAAGGCTCTAAAACATGCTGCCATGGACGGACTGATGCAGGATTTCGAATAACCACTTTTTCATTGGCTATTTTCGCTCTAATGACGTCAGGTACCAAACGATCCAGTGACCAATCACCACCACCAATCACATTTCCGGCCCTAGCTGAAGCCAGATTAGCACTATCGGCTGAGGAAAAATATGAACTTCTATAAGAGGCAACCAACAGTTCACAGCAACCTTTACTACTACTATAAGGGTCATACCCTCCCATAGCATCAGTTTCACGGTAAGCCCAAATCTGTTCCTTATTTTCGTAACACTTATCGGTGGTAATCACTAAAATAGCGGATAAATTGGAACCATATTTGCGACACATATCCAGCACGTTTAAGGTGCCAATCACATTAACCTCATAGGTCTCCAGCGGATTCTCATAGGAGTATCTGACCAGCGCCTGTGCCGCCATATGAATAACGACTTCAGGTTGAAAATCGGCAAAAACAACGTCCAAACCATCCCGATCTCTAATATCAACGATATGATGACTGGCCAAGGCACTTTGTACATTAGCGCTATGAAAGATATCCTGATCACTATTGGCTTCCAGTGATACCCCACAAATCTCTGCACCGAGCTGGCTAAGAATCATACATAACCAACTACCCTTAAAACCTGTGTGACCTGTTACAAGAACTTTCTTTCCCTGCCAGTGTTCTGCTACCAAACCTTCCATTGAGCTTCCCCTGCAGTCCACAGTTCTTCTAATTTAACTTTGTCTCGCAACGTATCCATAGGCTGCCAAAAACCTGAGTGGGTGAATGCCGCCAACTGGCCTTCTTTAGCAAGGTGTTCCAATGGTTCAGCTTCCCATGTCGTACTATCATCAGCAATGAGGTCAATCACTTTTTTATTTAGCACAAAATAACCGCCATTGATAAGCGAACCGTCACCTTTGGGTTTCTCCATAAATCGGTTTACTTGTCCATCAGCAATGTCCAATGCTCCAAAACGTCCAGGAGGTGTAACAGCAGTCAATGTGGCCAGTTTGTTTTGTGAGCGATGAAATTCAATAGATTTTGCAATATCAATATTTCCGACACCATCTCCATACGTAAAACAAAAATCTTCGTCATCATCAAGGTAATCCTTGACGCGTTTTAAACGCCCACCAGTCATTGAATCCACACCAGTGTCGACTAATGTAACATTCCAATCTTCAGTGTTTTTCTTGTGAATTTTTTGGTCACCGTTGGTAAGGTCAATCGTTACATCAGCACCATGAAGATAATAATTAGAGAAATATTCCTTGATGGCATAACCTTTATAACCACAGCAAATAATAAAGTCGGTAATACCATAGTGTGAATAGGTTTTCATAATATGCCAAAGTATTGGGTAACCACCAATCTCTACCATAGGTTTTGGACGTAAATGAGTTTCTTCACTCAACCTGGTGCCTAATCCACCAGCTAAAATAACTGCTTTCATTTTTCACTCCTAATTAATCACTTAATAATTATCAATCAACATTCTGCGAATTTGTGCAATTAGCAAACAAGTTACCTGTTGCTGACAAGATCGCTGTCACCCCAGGATATTTTGCGGTGATTATACATTTCTATTGCTGTAAATCAAGAAATTATAATTTATCGGCCACAACAGGGTAACTATTAATGGCAAGCTAATTTTTAGTCGCCTTATTACCAATTTTTAACAACGCATCTAAGTAAATAGCCGCAATTCGTTGCCAATTAAAATGGTCTGTAGCATAAGTACTTGCAGCGTGAGTATCAACCGCATCTGTGGCATATTCTATCATTTGCTTAAATTGAGCGGTCTCGCCAATGACAATTAAATCAGTGGGGATATTCAATCCTCTAGCACCGATCTCAGTGCTAACAACAGGCACACCTGCCACCATATAATCCAACATTTTTAAGTTTGTGCCAGATCCTGTTAACATCGGGTTTAACGCCACATCTGCGGTACTTAAGAAAAGTTGTTTTTCTTCATCCGTAACCAAACCAGCAAAAGCCATATTCTTTGGTATTTTATGTTCTTTATAATAACCACCAACACTACCAATCACCACAAAACTAAAATCTGACAACTCAGGTGCCATTTTGATGATTTCGTCGACCGCTTCAATATTAGGCTGGTGCCAGCTACCAATGAAAATCGCTAACTTTTGGTGCGCTATCCCCAATGTCGTTTTTAGCACCTTCCTTTGCTCTGTCGACAGGTATTTCACTGAACTCAAATCAACGCCATTGGCAACCACCACAGTGCTTTGGCTGTCATAATCGTATAATTGTGCAAACCTTAACGCATCATCCTGAGCACAAACCGTCGTCAACACCGTTTCATTACAAGCTTGCGCTTCAGCTGTCCTTAAAGTCTCCAACAATTGTTGATTATGAGTGGAGTCTTTTAACATCTGTTGTTTCAATAAAAACTCGACATTATGTGACTCATGCACAATCGGAATTGTCGAAAACGCTTTGAGCATGGGGTATAAATAAGGATGGCTACATACCACCAACTGACTGGTTAATAGTGATTGCTGAATCGTTTGTTTTAGTTTGGCCGTTTCATTGTACAAACTAATCATCGCAATGTCGGTGACGGGGATCCCCGCTTGCTCTTCAATGCGCCATTCCTTTATCGCATGTTCTTGACTTTTCGGGACCTTAATTTGAAATAGATTGAGAGCAACTTCGACACTCTCATAAGTCTCTGATTCATGGGCCAAACAAATAATATCCACTCGCATATGTTTGGCGATTTCTTTATAGAGATAAAATATTCGGTTTTGCCCGCCGCCCTGTGGTGGGTAAAAACAATAAGTCGACACTACGGTGATTTTGCCTAATGTGTTACTAGCAGATTGCTCTTCTGTGCTTTGAGGGGCAATTAAGTGACTGGTCGATTGCCCTAACTGCTGCTTTTCTGGGTTCAGCAAGCGATCAATAGTATTGATCCAATTGACATCAACCACTTTTTGTTTTGCAGCTTGACCCATTTTTTTACATAAGGCCCTGTTACTGGCCAGCTTATCAATATTAGCCGCCAATAAATCAACCTCAGGTTCGCTGGTCAACCCTGTTACGCCATGCTCAACAAATTCGGTCACCCCACCAGCATCAGAAAAGGTAATCACCGGTTTTTCACTTTTCATCGCTTCAATGGTAATTAACCCATAATCTTCATCATAAGGGATAAAGACAATGGCATAAGCATTTGAATAGTACTGAACCAGTTCCAAATCACTTACGTAACCGACAAATTCAATTCGTTTATCATCGGCGGCTAAAGTCGCCAACTCCTCTGCCAATGGCCCTGTGCCAGCAATTTTCAGCGGAATATCTGTGGTTGTTTTTAAATAACCCTGTACGATGATTTTAATTCGTTTTGCATCATCCAAGCGACTGGCGGTAAAAAAATATTGCTGGCTGGTATTGGTAAAGCCAACCAATGTCGACGGTGGGTAGTTCACATCAACGCAAGCACCTGGAGGGAAATATTCTTTCCGATTGGCTACGGTCTGTGATATTGCGCTAAAGCGTTGGGTGTTTTTGAGGGCCCAACCATCAAAATAGAGAATCAGCTCGCGAGAAAATGCCCCAGGAAAAGCAAACAAATCACCGGGTAATGAGTCATCAAGCTGCATTGCTTTAAGCGTTTGAAAGACTTCAGCAGGGCTTAATAGCTGTTTTCGCACCTTGTCGAGAAAATCATTGAGTACAGGATCCGTTGTCGAATACTGTTCAGGCAACCCCATAAAATGAAAACAATCATAGAAGCCACGCAAACAATGTAACATGTAAATATGATGATTGGGGTGCTGAACCATCCAGCCCGGGTATTTACCACTAATCACCATATCAAAATGAGAAAGATCAAGCGTATAGAAAGCTTGATAAGCGTCGATAAGACTCCAAAAATCATTCTCTTTGATTGGCACTTTTATCAATTCACATTGATGATTAGTATGCTTGGTAATATTATCCACCAAGCCCCACCACAGTTTTTCAGCCCCCCCAGCACCAAATGGTACCGGGCTGGGTGCTACGACAGCAATCTTCACGGTATAGTAATCCCTTTAAACTTAATTTTTATCTTTGATATTCTTAAAGGCAGCTTCGACAACTTTAATCTTCTTTGTTGGACAAGCAATATAATCCCAAAAAGATTGTACTTTAGACGCAGTAACAAATGAAGCACGGTCCAAACGTTCACCCAATATTGAATAAGGGGTATAATCCAACCCTTCTAGGTAGTCAAAAACATCTGCTGGTTGAACGTCATATGCCTCATAACTAGATGCACCAAATTCAAACGCAACGACAGGATGATAGGTTTCAAGTATTTTTTGAGCACCTTTCAGTGCTTCGAATTCAGCGCCCTCAACATCCAATTTTATAAATGTCACCGCCCCAGCCAAGTCATTAAACTTGGAATCTAGGCGAATAACATCAACTTCAACTTCACTGGTTGTGGTTGGACCGTTATATGTACGAACCGCCAGACCAGATTCTTCTGGTCTTTCATTGGCAATCGTAAAGGTCGCACGACAATTTTCATTGCTAACCGCATAAGGTAAAACAGTAACAACATTCGCGTTTATTTCTTCCCAAACATTTGACTCTAACCAACTTCTGGCCACAGGATTAGGCTCGAAGGCCATTACCTTACCCTTTGGACTAACCAAAGCTGCCAAAGGTTTAGAGTGCCTACCGGAGTGAGCGCCAATATCTATTACCAAATCACCATCGACAACGATTTCAGAATAGAACGATTCAAGAATTTGTTCATAGTTCATTTTTGATTCTCATCTATAACATAAAAGACTGTAAAGCATTGGAAATATTAAAAGTTTACTGGCAGGCAAACTAAAATATTCCTTAACTGAGTAACTGTTGCACAACATTGTGCCAACTGATATTTTTTTCACGGTAATGCTGCAAACCATTTCTGCCCATTTCGCTGGTTCTATTTTTATTGGCATATAAGTTATCAATTATTTCAGCGATTTGTTGCGGATCTGCTTCAACGACATAACCAGTTTCATCATT
>JBLGCB010000398.1:0-6391 GCA_047617105.1 Phenylobacterium sp.
CATTTAAAAAACCAAAACCCAGATAAAAGCTTTTGTATGCTCGATGGTATGGAAAGTTTTGGCGGTACCTGGTTAACCCATAAATACCCGGGCATTCGTTCAGACAGCGACTTATTCACCTTTGGTTATCGCTTTAAACCGTGGACGGGCGCACCCATCGCCAGCGGCGCACAAATTATCAATTACTTAAATGAAGTGATTGAAGAAAACCAACTCGATCAGCATATCAGATACAATCATCATGTCGCGACCGCCAGTTGGTGTAGTGAATCACAATTGTGGACCGTCACCGCACTAAAACCAGGAAAAGAAAAGGACAGCCAACAAACCGTCACTTTCACCGCCAATTTTTTATGGATGTGTCAGGGTTATTATAAACATGAAAAAGGTTATACCCCCCAGTGGCCCAGCATGGATGACTTTAACGGTGAAGTGATCCATCCGCAAAATTGGCCTGAGTCATCCGATCTCAACGATAAAAAAGTCGTGGTGATTGGTTCTGGTGCCACCGCGGCCACCTTGGTGCCCAATATCGCCGAACAATCAAAACATGTGACCGTGTTACAACGCTCGCCGACTTACTTTTTCCCCCGTGAAAATGCCAACCCGCTGGTTGACCAACTCCGAGCACTCAACATTGATGACAGCTGGGTCCATGAAATCGCCCGCCAACAAATTTTACAAGAGCAAGCCAGTTTCATTGAGACTTCACAAAATTATCCCAATGAAGTTAAAAAGGCCTTAATCGATGGGGTTAAAGCGCATTTGGGCGATGATTTTGATGTCGAGACCCACTTCACCCCTGACTATAACCCCTGGCGACAGCGCATTGCGGTGGTGCCAAACGGTGACATCTTTACTGCCATACGTTCTGGCAAAGTCAGCATTAAAACCGATGAAATTGAACACTTCACTGCAAATGGCTTACAGCTTAAATCAGGCGAAAACATTGACGCGGATATTGTGGTATCAGCGACCGGGTTTAACTTATCGGTGCTGGGAGAGATTGCTTTTTCAGTCGACGGCAAACCGCTAGATTTTGCCCAAACCGTGGGTTATCGCGGCATGATGTTTACCGGGGTGCCAAACATGGCTTGGGTGATGGGTTATTTTCGCGCGAGCTGGACTTTACGGGTCGATTTAATTGGTGACTTTATCTGCCGATTGCTCAGACATATGGATGACAACAACGCCAAACAAGTGACCATGACCTTGCGCGACGAAGACCAAGACATGGCGCTACTGCCTTGGATTGATACCGATGAATTTAATCCCGGTTATATGTTACGGGCGATGCATTTATTGCCCAAACGCGGCAGCAAAGCTGACTGGCAACATAGCCAAGATTACTGGTCTGAAAAAGAGGTTTTACCTAAGGTGAATTTAGACGATGAATTATTTGTATATAAGTAAATAGGAAGTCAGATGAAACCTTTTGTTTTTTCCACCACCAAGTCGATCATCAGTGAAGTGGGCGCGATTTCACAACTCGCCCAGTTATGCCAACAGCATAATATCACTAAACCGCTGATCATCACCGACCAAGGTATCGTCAATCATTTTAAGGAATAAGCATGGATATTAAAGCACAATCTAATCAACTCTCTCATCAACGTTCTGATTACGTCTATTTCTTCCCCATCACCACACGGTGGATGGACAACGATATGTTTGGTCATATCAATAACGTCAATTATTACTCGTATTTTGACACTGCGGTTAATCAGTTCTTAATCGAATACGCTGGTTTCAACCCGGCCACCAGCGAACAAATTGGTTATATCGTTGCATCCAACTGCCAATATTTAAGTCCGCTGGCGCATCCCGAACAGTTGCTCGGTGGCGTGCGGGTCAATCGATTGGGCAATAGCTCGGTTGAGTATGGAGTGGCGATTTTTAAAGCCGATCAGCTCAGTGCCTCAGCAGTCGGACAAATGACCCATGTATTTGTTGACCGCATCAGTGAAAAACCATCAGCCATCGTTGATACCATGCGAAACGCCATGACATTGGCACAGCTGCCATCAACCTCTCATCAACCAGCAGGCGAACAAAATAATGATTGAAGCTATAGCAAACGTGAATGACGTCGATATCGCTTACCAATTACATGGCGAGTCGGGCCTGCCAGTGTTGCTACTGATCAGCGGCCTAAGCACGCCCTTAAGCGGTTGGCCAACTGATATGGTGCAGCGTTTTGTTGACGCGGGTTTTCAGGTGTTACTGTTCGACAACCGAGATATGGGCAAATCACAACTATTGGATCAGCTCAAAATCCCCCATTTTGTTTGGACCGTCTTAAAAATCAAGTGGGGTTTTCGTGGTGGCATACCCTATCAGCTTGAAGACATGATGCAAGATACCGTGGCCTTGTTAGACCATTTGAAGTTCGAAAAAGTCCATGTGGTTGGCGCGTCAATGGGCGGCATGATTGCCCAGTTATTGGCCATTCATTATGGTGAACGAGTCGAAAGCTTAACCTCGATTATGTCAACCACTGGTTATAACAAGTTACCGCCAATAGAGCCGAAAATTCGTCAACAATTGCTGCTTAAACCGGCTTCAAAATCCCATGAAGACCGTATGGCCTATCACATCAACAAGTGGTGTGTTATCGGCAGCCCAGCGTATCCGGCGTCTAAAGAATATTTACAGGGTTATGTGGCCGCGATGCTTGAACGAGGCATTACCGCCAAAGGCACCATCAGGCAACTGTTGGCGATAATGGCTGCCAAGAACAGAACGCCATTATTACACGCCATTAAAGTGCCCAGCTTGGTGCTGCATGGCGATTGTGATGGTTTAATTAATGTTGCCGGTGGTGAAGCAACGGCCAATGCCATAACCAACGCCCAGCTAAAAATTTATCCCGGCATGGGCCATGATTTTCCACAAGCGTTAGTGCCCACCATGGTGCAAGATATTGTTCAATTTATCCACAAAAACCAGCAGGCGTAAACAATGACTGAATATAACAATGCGGTTGCAGTGATCACCGGATCGGCGTCGGGTATCGGAAAAGCGCTGGCGATTAAACTGGCTGAAAAAGGCTGCCATCTGGCGTTGGCTGACCGTGACCTTGCAGGTTTACAACAAGTACAGCAGCAGGTCGAAAAAATCGGCGTGCGATGTATCATCAATGATTTTGATGTCGCAGATGTCGAGGCGTTTAATGCTTTTGCGAGCACAGTATTCACCGAATATGCGCGGGTTGATTTTTTGTTTAATAATGCTGGGGTGAGTTTAATTGATTCGGTTGAAAATCAATCGTTAGAGGATTTCCATTGGTTAATGAACATTAATTTTTGGGGGGTTGTTCATGGCACCAATGCGTTTTTGCCCTATTTAAAAAAGTCACCTGCCGCGCATATTGTTAATGTATCGAGTTTATTTGGGTTGTTATCACTGCCGCTGCAAAGCGCCTATAATGCTTCAAAATTTGCCGTCAGAGGGTTCACCGAAGCATTAAAAATGGAAATGGCCGGCACCACTGTTGCGGTCCATTGTGTTCACCCTGGCGGGATTAAAACCAACATCACCAATAACGCCAGAATATCGACCGTACATATTCCTAAGAGCAAAATTTTGGCCGACTTTAACAAACAAGCCAAAACCACCGCAGCACAAGCTGCCGACACTATTTTGCAAGGCATTCAAAACAACAAACGCCGCATTCTGATTGGCGGCGATGCTAAGTTCTTGGATAAGATTGTGCGCTGGTTTCCGGCCACTTATGAGAAGATTTTGGGGTTTGAAAAAGGGGTGTTGCAAAAGCGTAAGAACCAAGGCTCTTAACACCCCAAATAATACAAGTTATGGTTTAAACAACTGTTTAAGCAAATCGGTGGTTTGTTTTGCTGGGTCTTTACGGATAGCCGCTTCTTCTGTTGCTAGCTGGTCAAAAATACCTGACATCGCTTTGGTTTTCACCCATCCCAACAGGTCACCGTCGACTTTTGGTAACATCGGGATAGACTGGTAATACTTCATCGCTTTTTCATAAGTCTCCATCGCCCCCACATCAGCCAGACTCTCTTTGATAATGGGGGTCATCGCATCACCGATGGGGCCAGACATGGCAGATTTAAAATACTCGGTCGCCGCACCATCCTTACCCTGGTAAATGCCTTGGATATCTTTAAGATCCATATTTTTGATGGCCTTAAGTAATACAGGTCCCGCCTCAGGCACCGCTTTTTCGGCGGCTTGGTTCAATTTATCTTCTAGGTCGGTGATCCAGCTGCCCATACCGGCTTTTTCCAGTAACCCGCTGACCCCTTTCAAAGAATCTGGCAGTCCAATCTTCATATCTGGGTTGTTGGCAAAACCGCCCGCCTTGCCCAGCGTGTCCATCACTGTTTGGGTGCCCACCGAAAGCGCTTCTTTAAGCCCCTGTGCCACTCTGTCATCCGTCAGTTCAGCGGGTTGTTCATCACCAAAGAGACCTGACAGCATTGATTTTGCGTCATCAAGCCAGTCGGCCATCACTGGCGTGGTAAACAACAACATTGAGGACAATACGGTAACTGTGGCAGCGGCTTTGACACCTTTGTTGATTTTTGTTAGAGGTTGAATCATAAGAATCTCTGAGTAATTTGATTAAGGAAGGTGTAGCACAACTATAGTCGACAATTGATAATGTTTCAGCATAAATACCTGTATATTATATACCAAGCAGTAAAGCCAAAGAAGACTTCTGGCGTCGGAGTAAACGCAAAGAAACTCACTGGTTGTGGCTTCATAATAACCAGGTTAAAATACCACATCAACTCACCTTCAGGCATTTGGTTATGAAATTTTTGGACATTCGCACCGACTTTGCATTTAAAAAAGTCTTTGGTAGCAAGGAAAGTAAACCCCGCCTAATCTCATTTTTAAATTCGATTCTCGACTTTGATGATGACAGTAAAATTGCCGACTTAACGATAGCTGACCCATATAATATTCCCAAGCTCAAAGGCATGAAAGATACCTACGTTGATGTTAAAGCTGAACTTACCGACGGAACCAGTGTCATTATCGAAATGCAGATGCTGAATCATCCGGGGTTTGAAAAGCGAGTCTTATACAATGCTGCCAAAAACTACTCAATGCAATTGGTTAAAGGCCAGCGTTATGATTTATTAAAGCCAGTGATTGCATTAAACATTGTCAATTTTAATATGTTTGATGATAGCAGTGAGATGATCAGCGCCTATAAACTGCTCAATAAAAAAGATTTCTCAGATTATAATGATGACATTGAACTCATTTTTATTGAACTGAACAAATTCACTAAAACCAAAGCGCAATGTCAGGGCATTCAGGACGATTGGATCTATTTTGTCAAAAATGCTGGTGAAATGAGTAATATCCCCGAAAACCTTCCACAACAAGTTCAAAGCGCTTATGAAGTAAGTAACGAGGCGGGTATGACCAAAGAAGAACTTGAAATCCAAGACAAAAAAAGAGAGTGGATAGCGATACAGGTCGGTTCATTAGTGATGGCAGAACAAAAAGGTGAGGCAAAAGGGATAGAAATAGGCGAAGCAAAAGGGTTAGAAATAGGCAAAGCAAAAGGGATAGAAATAGGCGAAGCAAAAGGGATAGAAATAGGCGAAGCAAAAGGGATAGAAATAGGCGAAGCAAAAGGGATAGAAATAGGCGAAATGAAAAAAGCCAAAGCTGTTGCCATTAAGCTTTTCCTCGCGGGTATGACTGATGATAAAGAAATCTCGGATATCTCAGGATTACCTGTAGATGAAGTGACAATACTCAGAGCGTCACAAATACCTGAGTAAATGGGATAAATATCCCCTCGGCATTCAAACATTTTCTGAAATTCGTGAAGAAAATTATCTATATGTCGATAAAACCGCGATTATCCATGAATTGATCACAACGGGTAAAATCTACTTTCTTTCCAGACCCCGCCGTTTTGGTAAATCACTGTTAATATCGACCCTTGAAGCGTTGTTTTTGGGTCGCAAAGAACTGTTTGATGGCTTGGCTATTGCCAAGGCTGAGTGTGACTATGATTTTGTCGCCAAAGATACCTGACAGCATCGATTTTGCGTCATCAAGCCAAAGGAGACTTCTGGCGTCGGAGTAAACGCAAAGAGACTCACTGGTTGTGGCTTCATAATAACCAGGTTAAAATACCACATCAACTCACCTTCAGGCATTTGGTTATGAAATTTTTGGACATTCGCACCGACTTTGCATTTAAAAAAGTCTTTGGTAGTAAGGAAAGTAAACCCCGCCTAATCTCATTTTTAAATTCGATTCTCGACTTTGATGATAACGGTAAAATCGCCGACTTAACGATAGCCGACCCATATAATATTCCCAAGCTCAAAGGCATGAAAGATACCTACGTTGATGTTAAAGCTGAACTTACCGACGGAACCAG
>JBLGCB010000399.1:0-6379 GCA_047617105.1 Phenylobacterium sp.
CAGAGGTTAACCAAGGGTGACCACCGACAGTAGTCAGTAGGTCTGCAAAATCTTTTGCCTGGTCTTGCTCTGGTTTGGCTAAACCAAGCTGACGCAACTGCTCTGCGGCGATAATTTTTTGCTCAACAAGGTGTAACGGCGCGAGTGTGATCACACTGGTGACCAGTTCGTCGAGTTCGCTAGAATGCACAGCCACATCGCCGGTGATGATCAGCTTGTGTCCATGGGATGACAGTGATTGCAGCAATGCTTTGAGTGAGTCACTCAAAGAGACCGTCACCATATCATCGAGCACAAAACAGCAATTTAAGGTCGACAGTTTTTCGACCACTTTGGCGGTGTCTTTGACTTCCAATCCTATCACTGGGGCGATCATTTCGAGCATATCGTCTGGGGTATAATCGTTAGCGGCAAAATCAAAATAAAAACCATAATCAAGCTGCTGCTTTTGCGCCAGATAAACACAGGCCACATGGGCCAGTTGCGATTTGCCCGAACCTTGTTCGCCTAATACTGCCACTCCAGCCCCTTGCTGACCTTGCAACGGTTCAATCAACTGCAATACTTGGCCATCGCTGACCTGAGACAGCATTGGGGGTAACATCTGGGTTCTAAAACCAAACAGCTTTTCATGAATTTGCGCGGTATCGTCTGGCGCATCAGGTTCACCTAGGGAAGGCACGCCAAAGAAATTGACCGATTGCAGGCTGTAATGCACCAACAATGACCAAGGGTGAAAAGGTATTGGTTGCGTGGTCATCAACGCGGTTTCGGTGTTCGATTGCAACGCTTTGCGGGCTTCAACCACCGCCTGATCAAGACTGAGTCCAGCGACGATTTGACTGTAAATGGTTTCAAAACATTGGCTGGCGGTCCATGGGTCGGTAATTTGGCCTAAACCAATCACATTGCCTAAACCCTGCTGATGGGCCGCTTGGGCAATCATCGCCAAACCTTGTGCAGGGTTTTGCACCACGTTGTGCTCGGTGTCAGATAAATAAGCGCGAGCATCAATACTCAACGCAGCGACGTTATTATCCACCAACACTTTTGCCAATTCATCAATGCTAACAACACTGTCATCATCCAGTATTATACTGGCCACATCATTATTCAGCAGCACTGGGCCATCATAATGAAAAATATGTACGGGTTGGCTGTGATCAGCCAATCTGTCGGTTAACTGCTGCCAGTCTGTATTTTGACAAATGTCATAATCAATCGCACCACCAGCGGCCATCGCCTGCAAGCTGACGTTAATACTGTTGCTACTGGCAAAAGGCAACTCATTGGCTCTGGCTCTGGATACCAAAGTTAAAATACCTAAGGGCTGCTCATCTTGTTTATCAGTATCCTGATTGTCAGGCGTGATATTTTCAGCTTGTAATAGCTGGTTGACCTTGTCTTGTGATGGCGGCGTGACTTTTAAATCAAAACTCAATGGTGGAAAAGCGTCAGCAGCCAAATCGGTCTGTTCAAATCGGCGCACATAACCGTTTACCACGGTTGAAAGAATATACTTTGATTCCGGCAAAATGGTGGTTTCCCACAACTCTGTAAAAAACGCCAACCGTGACGACTCGATGCGCACTTGTAAGGTGTGGTAACCCTGCTGCTCGATATCTTCTGTGAGTTTGATCAACTCATGATCTTCACCTAATAATTCTTCACCAATGGATTGGCCACATTTGATTAATTTGCTAACGACACCGGAGTCATCACCATTATCTGATGGTTTTTGTGGGTATTCACTAAAGTACCAAGCCAGCACTTTGCGAAAGTTATCGGTGACTGGTGAGTCATAACTTTCAGTGTTAAAACCTGTGCTGGTTACTTCGTTTTGCGCTTTTTGTTCTAATACAATCCGTACTGCATCATCTTCATTGCCGACTGCCGGACAGTCAATTATTCTTAATAACATGTTTAATACTCTAATATTTTCAGGGGTTGTCTTTGCCTGCTAGGTCACGCGTGGGCACAAACAACGTGACCACCCTACGGCATTCCTTAGCTCGTTTTGGGCTCTATCGAATGTTTATTTCTAAGTTAAGCACCCTACGCATCATAAATGCACATCAGTCTTTTGCTGGCAATTCTGTCTTCTGAGGGATAACCAAAGGCATTATTGATATATTGAATACCGTCAACCACCACATTGCGATTAAGGTGACTGTGACCATATACATGAATATCGGGTTTTAACACCCGGATTTGTTTTTCAAGCAAGTCACTGCCCAAAGCAGGATAGATATAACGATACATCTGCGGGATAAAAGGTGGCATCAGGTCAATACGGGGCAAAAAATGCGAGAAGCTGATCAGCGTATGGTTGGCTGATGGCCGTTGATAACTTAAGTGCTCGGTGTTTTGGTCTAAAAAATAACGGGTGATATCACCCACTTGCATATCATCCGGCCAGCTACATGCACGAAAATCCATCCATGTGGCCTTTAACTGATCACCTGGTTGACCAAAAGAGAAATCATACCAAGATAATAACGGCACAATAGACAGCGCACCCACATGCAGCGGTTGCATCGACACCCCGTTATCTATCGCCACCCGAGCGAGCAGTTTGTATTTTTCAATGGAATCGGCGGTTTTGCACCGTGATACCCATAACTCATGGTTACCGGGCACATAAAGCACTTTAAAAAATTTGGCCGATAAACTGGCAAAACACTCGGCGATTAATGATAACTTATCGGTTAAATCGCCGGCCAGAATCAAAATATCGTCAACATAATCTGTCGCCGATAAATTGCTGATCCATTCTTTGTTTTCCTGATAATCAATATGCACATCAGATACAGCAAACACTTTCATTGCTACGGTTCCTGCAAAAATGTGATGGCCAGCTGGTTAAACTTGGCGGCACTTTCAAAATTTGGCACATGACCGGCATTATCCAACACCTCAAACCGTGAGCCTGATAATAGCTGATGTAATTGCTGTCCGACCTGAAGCGGGATCGCTTTGTCTTGTGCGCCCCAGACAATCAGTATCGGCACTTCTATCTTAGCCAAAAGGGCTATCTCATCACTGAGTTTGTCAAAAAACTGCTTGCGTTGAATCGACAACCCCACCGTCGCTGTATTTTCAATTTTGTGTGCTCTGACCACATTATCAAAGTATTCATCACTCACCAGCGCTTTATTATGAATAAATGAACCGAAAAGACCGGCTTTTCTAATGGCATCGGTTTTTAGATTTAAAAAGAATTCTCCAATCACGGGCAAATTAAAAAACTTGCCCAAGGCGGGGATCGGGTTGGGCAAACCTGCGGCGTCAACCAACAACAGCTTGTTGACTCTGTCACGGTGCTCTGTGCACAACTTCATCGCGGTACCACCACCCATCGACTGGCCTAAAAATGAGGCATTCTCGATACCAAGACGGTCCATAAAACCAATGATTTGTTCGACATACAGTGCATAACCATAATCCAGCGATGCTCTTGTGCTATAACCACAACCCCATAAATCTACCACATAAACCTTAAACTTTTCAGCGAGGGCATCGATATTGGCATTCCACAAATATGAGTCATAAAAGAAGCCGTGCAACAGGATAAGGGGTTCTCCTGCGCCTTTTTCAATGTAATGGGTTTTATGGCCATTGATATCAATAAATTGACCTTTGGCATGTTTGCTGGCCCAGGCATCCAATGGTTGGCTGCTCCACGGTATAAACGCTGACATTTAACTAATCCTTAATTGTTGTGGGGTGTATGCTCTTGTTTGGTATATGCTTTTGTTTGGTATTGTTTAGTACTGCTTGGAACTGTTGCTGATGCAGATTATATCCAGCGCCTTACCTTAGCTTGATAGGCCGCAAACGCCTGCGGGAATTTTTGCTTCAATGCTCGCTCTTCCGGGATAATCTGAAATTTATTGATATAAACAACAAACCCCAGCAACAGAACAATATTAAGCGGGTCGCCTAGATATAACACAACACCGCATAATTCTAACGTTAAGCTAAGGTACATCGGGTTTCGGCTCAGGCCGAATATACCCGTGTCGACCAACTGCGATGTTTCTTGCGGATTGCGCGGGTCGATGGTGGTTTGCGCTTTGCTAAATGACATCGTAGCAACAATGCCAATGGCAACCCCCAGTAAAAACACCACCAATGCAATCATCGACGGCACTGCTATTGTGGCCACTAATCCTAAGGAAAATATCAGCCACATCGCTGCTGCGACCAGCAAAAAAATGATTGGTGGTGGAATCTTTAACTCCATTTTATTGTTACTCCTGTTGATTGCTCAAAACATTATGGTAAACACGGCAAAATATGGGGGTGAAAGTGACCCATTTCAAGCCTCTAAAACCAAGCCTTAATTATTTAAGCGCCGACTTGGTCACTTTACCCATCGCATTTCGCGGTAAAGCAGCCACAATCTTAATCGCCTTAGGTATTTTGTAAGACGACATTTTGCCATCACACCAAGCTTTTAAATCGTTGTATTCAAGACTAACCGCTGGTTTTAAAGCGATATAGGCCATCACCGCCTCGCCCCAAGTTTCATCTTCAACCCCAAGCACCGCCACCTCGGCAATACCGTCATGGGTCAGCAGTGTACCTTCAATTTCAAGGGCTGAAAGTTTGTAACCCCCCGATTTAATGATATCAATGGAAGCCCGGCCCATGATGCGATAATAACCCTGTTCGATCACCGCCACATCACCGGTGCAGAACCAACCCTGTTTAAAACTCTCAATGGTCGCTTTAGGGTTATTCCAATATTCTAAAAAGACATTATCGCCTTTAATCCGTATCTCGCCGGGCGTGTTATCAGCAGTGATAAGGCCATCATCTTCACCAAATAGTGCCGCTTCAACCCCTGGCAAAGGTTGACCAACGTGGCCTGCTCGTCTTTCACCGTGGTATGGGTTTGACATGCCCATGCCGATTTCGGTCATGCCATAACGCTCTAACAGCACCTGGCCGGTGAGGTCTTGCCACTGATTAAACAACTTCACCGGACACGCCGCCGAGCCAGAAATATTTAACCGCATCGCGTTAAAACCGGCGCAAATCTGCGCTACTTGTGAGTGAGGGGGTGACGGGTCAGTCAGTGAATCGAAATACTGAATCAGTTTGACATAAATCGTCGGCACCGCCATAAACACGTTATAACGTCCCGCCGCAACCTGGGCAGTAATTTTGGGGATATCGAATTTGGCATAAAGGTCAACCGTCGCCCCGGCCCATAAACCGCAGCTGAGAATATTAATAATGCCATGAACATGGTGCATCGGCAGAAACAACGGGGTGATATCCTTGTCACTCCATTGCCAAGCTTTGACCAAGGTGGTGATTTGGGCATAAATGGTTTGGTGAGTGCTGACCACGCCTTTAGGTTTGTTGGTGGTGCCACTGGTGAACAACATCATCGCCCTACGACTAATATCAATCTCTGGCAATGGCCCGGCCTGCTGGGCCATCACATCCTGACTCGACAGTAATTCAATATCCAAGGTTTGACACAAGGCGCGTAACGACGGCGTCTGGTATGGCGCATTGGCAATCAGACAGGTCACGCTGGCACAAGACAAATAATGTTCCAACTCAGCCACCGCACAAGCCACGTTTAATGGCACCGCAATGCCACCAGCACGCCAAACCCCATGCATCGCCGTGACGTAATCCACACTGGCAGGCATAAAAAAGGCGATACGCGTTTCATTTAAATCAGTTTTGCCAGCCAACAAACCCGTGGCAAAACGCTCAATGCGTTGATTCACTTGTGCGTAGCTATAACGGTTATCGCCATCCATCAGCGCGATATTGTGGTTATCATTGGTTAAATGGGGAAAAGCGGAGGCTGACATCGTGTATTCCTTTTATAGGCTGATCGCAAAAATCACAGCTAAGAGGATAACTGTGTTGGCTATTAATGTCTATTGCATCATCCATTGTCGCGACAACTCAGTGCGAAGCTGGATAGTAGCGGTAATACTCTTTGAGCCAATTGTTATTTTTTTGTTGCGTTGCCCCCAAACTGATGATATAAAATTACCACGCACAGGCACTTAACGACCAAAATCGAGTTGTGTGTAACAAATAAGTGTTTGATGCTTAACATAAAATCATTAATAACAGGAAAATCTAATCATGAACGAAAATAAAAAAGTGTTTGCCTTTAAATTGGCTGATAAAAACCAAAAAACTAACATTTCAAACGAACAAAAAACCAAAACGTTTAAAGCGCGTGATGGTGTTGCCATTGCTGGTTGTACTGATCCATCAGGTCGTTGGAACGTACGTTACAGCGACAATGGCATGTATTGCTAATTCAGCGCACTCATCTTTCGCCCCATAACGGCGTTATTGTCGTACTCAAACAGTTACATATGACCTATATGCGCCT
>JBLGCB010000400.1:0-6344 GCA_047617105.1 Phenylobacterium sp.
CCGCGACTGTTGATTTGGCATTGAATATCACTAGCAGCCATTGTTATTGGCTTTACAATGCCAATTTATTTAGCCATAAAAGTATAATTCGTTTTAGTGAGTGTTTTGATGCGTTGTTAACGAGCATTATTGCTGGCGTCGATACCCCGATTCATTCTTTGTCGTTACTGCGCCCTGAGCAAAAACAACAGTTGCTGGACCAATCTGCCAATAACAATACCGTGGTAGATTATCCGGCCTGCTCGATACAAGACTTGTTTAGCCAACAGGTTGCTAGAACGCCAGACAATATTGCGATACGTGCTGGGGCGACGCAAATTAGCTATGCACAGCTCAATCAACAAGCCAATCAACTGGCCCATGTGCTGATTGGTCGGGGGGTTAAACCCAATACATTGGTGGGCGTGTGTCTCGAACGCAATGTGTTATTACTGACCAGCATTTTAGCGATACTTAAAGCCGGGGCGACTTACGTGCCACTGGATCCGGGTTATCCTAAAGCCCGACTGGGTTTTATGTTGGCAGATTCAAAAGTGGCGACTGTGATTTGCCAAAAGCAACAGCTGGCGATATTGGGGTTGGCTGACGATCAGGTGATTTGCCTAGATGATGGCGCTATCGCCCGCAATCAGTTACCCACCGATAACCCGCAATTGCCGCCTCTAGGTGACTTGAACGCTTATGCTTATGTGATGTATACCTCAGGCTCTACTGGTGAACCCAAAGGGGTGATTGGCACCCATAAAAGTGTTATCAATCGGCTGTTATGGATGCAACGGCAATATCCCATCAGTGCCGCTGAAGTGTTTGCGGTGAAAACCACCATCAGTTTTGTTGATCATATTGCTGAAGTTTTACAACCACTCACCAGCGGTGCCACTTGCGTGATATTACAGCAACAAGAATTAAATGATGCTGCGTCGCTGGCCAAAGCGATTGACCGTTACCAAATTAGCCGGATCACCTTGGTGCCATCGTTATTAAAACCGCTATTGCAGCATCAAACATCCGCCAGTCTGAGCAGCTTGAACGTAGTGATGAGCAGTGGTGAGCCGTTACATTATGAGGTGACGGAGTTATTCCATCAAAAGCTTTGTGCTAAAAACGGCCCGCAAACCGAGTTGCTCAACCTGTATGGTGCCACTGAGGTGGGCGCTGATGTGAGTTGTTATCGGCTCGATGCCCAGACGCAAAACCAGGTGCTCGATTATTTCACTGAGGTTGAAGCTTTTGCAGACCCGGGACCGTCAGCCCGCGATACTTCGGCCATCGGGGTGGAACATATTTTTAGCCGACTGAATGAACAGCATCAAGGCGAAGATACCGAATTATATACTCGTGCTAACGTCAGTTTGGATGACTTGTCGAATAGTTTTAGCGACAGCGCCATTCCGCCACAGCCTCAGCGCTTGGGGGATTATATTGGCAACTTGAGCACTGATTTGGTGCCATATACCATTAATGTTGCGGCAGAAAAATATGTTGGCCATATGACCTCGGCCCTACCTAGTTTTATTCCTGAGTTCAGCCGTTTGATTGCCAAATATAACCAGAATATCGTGAAGGTTGAAACCTCAAAAAGCTTGACGCTGATGGAACGTCAAGTGTTGGCCATGATGCATCGGCTGTTCTATCACAACATTGATGAAGCACAATACGATGCGTCAATTCAGGATCCGGATTACTTGCACGGCATTATCACCAGTGGCGGGTCGTTGGCCAATATTACCGCTTTATATTGCGCCAGAAATAAAGGTTTGATGGCCAGTGGCATCAGCAATTCAGAGTTGGTTCAAATCGGTGCTGCTGCTGCGATGCATAAACTGGGTTATAAAGATGCGGTGATCCTGGTCTCTAGGTTAGCCCATTATTCGGTGAAAAAAGCCGCGGCTTTGCTGGGCTTGGGACAACAAAACCTGTTGATTATTGAGCAGGATGACAGCCAAAAAATCAAGATGCCAGTGCTGGAACAAACGATTCAACAATGTCGTGATGAGAAACGCTTTATTATCGCCATCATCGGCATCGCAGGGGCCACTGAGACGGGCACGGTCGATCCACTAGAAGCGATTGCCGATATCGCCGAAAAACATCAGATTCATTTTCATGCCGATGCGGCATGGGGTGGGGCGTTTATGTTCTCGGATAAATATCGCCATAAACTCAATGGGATTGAACGTGCGGATTCGATCACCATCTGCGCCCATAAGCAACTTTATCTCGCTCAGGGCATCAGCTTATGTTTGTTTAAAGACCCACGCAGCCTGTTTTCGGCCAGAACCCATGCCGACTATCAGGCCCAGCCCGGTAGTTTTGATTTGGGCCAATTTACCATCGAGGGATCTCGTCCGGCGTCATCATTGATGTTACATGCGACGCTGCATTTGTTATCCAAAAGTGGCTATGCTTGGTTGGTCGATCAGGGCATGGAAAAAACCGCCTTCTTCCGCCAGTTGATTGAGAACTCAGCGTGTTTTGAGCTGACCGGCGAAAACGATTTGAATATCATCAATTATCGTTATATTCCAGTGGCGTTAAGAGGCGTTGAAGGGCCTTTCAGCGATGCGCAAAATCAGCAAATTGATGAAGCGACCGATGCCATTCAAACTCAGCAGTTTTTTGCTGGGCATACTTTTGTGTCAAAAACCAAAATTATTCACCAACGTTTCTCAGCCAATAAGATCACCGTATTTCGGGTGGTATTGACCAACCCAAGAACCAACTTTGACCACTTGGTTGAAGTGCTTGAAGATCAATTGAGGATTGCTGAAAGCATTATCGAAGAGAAGGCCGAAGAGAAGGTCGAATCTTCTGATCAACAGCAACAGATTATCAATAATGCTGAGGCTTTTGAACGGCGCAATCCGGGTATGGTCACTACACCCATCGGTAAAGCCATCGATAATGTTAGTGTATATATTTTGGATAACTATCTTTGCCCAGTGCCAATGGGCGTGATTGGTGAAATTTATATTGCTGGTGATTGTTTGGCGGCGGGATATCTTAACCGCCCTGAGCTCACGGCGGCGTGTTTTATTGATAATCCATTTGTGGGTGCTGAGCAAAAGGACAGTAAACTGTATAAAACGGGTGATTTGGCGCGGCGTCTTAGCGATGGTAATATCGAATTTTATGGTCGTTATGATCATCAAGTTAAAGTCAGCGGTTTACGGGTCGAACTGGCCGAAATCGAAATGCAACTGATGAAACTGACCCCGGTCAAACAGGCGGTAGTGATGGCCAAGCAAGGAGCGTTAAGTGCGTATCTTGTCATCAGTGAAGCGGCTGATTGCGATCTGCTTAAAACGCAATTGGCCAATCGTTTGCCCGGTTACATGATCCCTGCAAATTTTAAGGTGATTGATAAAATCCCGTTAACCGCCAATGGCAAAACGGACCTGAAACAGTTGGCGTTGATTTGATTTACGGGTTCATTGGCCATCAATGGATCAGACTTTTCCCAAACCCACTCGGTACATTATCAGGTGGGTCAAAAAAGCCAATATTCGTAGAAACTTCAACAGCATAAAAGTTTTAATTGGGCTAGAATAGGAGGGTTACTGGGTTTTTTATCGTACCTCATCGGATTGGGTGTTCTGGAACAATGCAACAAATGTCTTTTCAATTTTTATGTCTGCTAATTTTTCTATCGTTATTTGGTGCGTTTGCTCAGGCTGCCAGTGAGCCCGAGGTTAACGTCGATTCAGCCTTGTGGCAGTTGCTAAACCAAGAAGAAAAAACCTATCTGCAACAGCACCAATATATCAGGGTGCAAAACGAAAGTGATTTCCCACCTTTTAATTATACTGTGCGCGGTGAACCTGCGGGTTACAGTATTGATCATATGCGGTTGGTGGCCAACCAGCTAAATATGCAAGTTGAGTTTGTGCAAGACAGATCATGGCGTGAGTATGTCACGATGTTTAAAAATCGCGATCTCGATGTGTTGGCCAATATTGTGGCACTGCCCGAGCGTAAAAGCTGGGCGGGATTCAGCACCCCGATGATTGATTTGGTGTATTTTGCGGTGACCAGAAAAGGCGATATTAACCATATTATTTCAGCACAGTCTTTGGGGGCCAAGCGTATTGTACTGGTGGATGGGTTTGTTAATAACCAAAAATATCGCCGGGTATTTCAGCAAAGTACTTTTACTGTTGTCAGCGGGGTTAGCGAGGCATTAAGGGCGGTGGCGAGCAATGAGGCGGATGTGTTTATTGAAGCCGAGCCAGTGGTCAAATTTCACATTGAAAAACATGGCATGACTGGCTTGCAGATCATCGAAATCCCCGATTCGATTAATGTTTTTCGCGAAGCGGTGGGTTTGGCCACCCATATTGATAATCCGGTATTATTGAGTTTGTTGCAAAAAGCGATGAATGCGATCCCCGATCCTCAGTTGACCAAGCTCAAAAACAAATGGTTTGAAGGGGCCAGAGAAGTTTTACCTGAAATCCCCTTAACCACCAAAGAGCTTCAGTACCTGACGCACAGAGGGGCTTTACGTGCCAATATCCAAACTTATCCGCCGTTTAGTTTTATTCATAATCAGCAAGAACAAGGTTTTACGGTAGACTTAATGCATTATATTGCGCGTTTATTAAATACCCGAATTGATTTTGTTAAAGGCAGCTGGACTTATCAAATGCAGCAATTGCAACTGGGTGATATCGATATTGTGATGGACGTCTCTAACACCAAAGAACGACGTAAAACCCTACGCTTTACCCAACCTTATCTCGAACCTGCCACCACCATTGCTACCCGTCTTAAACCCGAGGAACGTTCTTTGGAGATGCTCAGAGATAAAACCGTGGCGGTGGTAGACAATTATGTGATAACCGATATCCTCAAGCAAAATTATCCCGAAATTGAGTTACATTATGTCAGTTCAGTCTTGGATGGTTTGTTGTCTGTGTCGCAAGGTAAAACAGACGCTTATATTGATAATGGTCTGGTGCTCAGTTATGTGATTCAAAAACACAATATCAGCCATTTACACCTAACGCCGTTGGAGACATCGGTGAATGAATTTACCGGCACTGCGTCTTTTGGCGTTCGCTATGATAATCGATTATTACAAAGTATCCTTAACAAAGCGTTATTGGCGATACCTGAAGACAAATTGATAGAGCTGAGAAAAAAGTGGTTTTCTCGCGAAGGGCCGTTTAACCGAACTTTGGGCAAATTGAGCAAGGCACAAAGACGCTGGTTGTTGCAACACCCACAATTGAAATTGCATCTGCCGCCACTGGGGTTGCCTTTGGGGCAACATTCTATGCAGGGATACATCGGTATGGTGGCGGATTTTATTCGTTATTTTGATAATCAACTGTCTACTCACTGGTCGCCGGGTGATGGTGCCGATGATTCAATTATCACCAATGATTTATCTCAGGCAGATATGACCATAGGCAATGCCCTAAGCCCCAGTTTGAATGCCGATTATATTTTTTCTCAGCCGATCATTAAAATGCCGATTGTGATATTGAGTGCCAATCCTGATAGAGCACATGTTGATGGTTTGGCAGAGTTGGGTCGGGCCGATATGGCCATTGTCGCCAATGCCAGTTACTTGGCTTTTGTTGAGCAACATTATCCGCAACTTAAACTGCAAAAGTTTGCCTCGCTCAAAGTCGCATTATTGGCGGTCAACAGTGGTGATGCTGATATTTTGTTGTGCCCGTTGGCGCATTGCTCTTATCTGATGAATGAACTGGGCACCAGTGAGCTGAAAATTATTGGCCAGACCGCCATCCAAGATACTATAAGCTTTGCGGTACGTAAAGATTGGCCTGAATTGTTGGCGATCATCAATAAGACTTTAAGTGCGATGTCGCCACAGACCAAAAATGGTATTTATAAACAGTGGAATAGCCGTGAAGATGTGTTGGTGAAAACAGATTACCGTGGTTTTTGGCTCGCTCTGGTGGTGATATTGTCTGTCATAGGATTTGGCGGCGCTTTTGCCTGGAATCGAAAATTGGTTCGTTATACCGAAAACCTTAAAGAAGCCCACAGTGAAGTTGAAATCGCTCATGAAGAAACCAAGCTGGCTCATGAAGAAAGTGAGCTGGCGCACGAAGAAACCAAAGTCGCCCACGAAGAAACCATTATTGCCCATGAAGAAACCAAAGTGGCTCATGAAGAAACCAAGTTTGCCCACTATGAGCTGAAAAATACCCAGTTACAATTAATGAAGTCAGAAAAAATGGCTTCATTGGGCTCCTTAACCGCAGGTGTTGCCCATGAAATCAATAACCCAACCAATTTTGTTCATGTTGGGGTGCAAAACCTTGAAATCGATTTGGTCAGGGTACAGCAATTTATTGTCGAACTGGCGG
>JBLGCB010000401.1:0-6312 GCA_047617105.1 Phenylobacterium sp.
CAGATGGCGCGCAGGCATCGGATAAGCATCAACGGTTTTTTCGTTTTTGGTGCGAACAATATTGGTATCTGGTAAATCATTGGCAATATGGACCGCCGATAATTCGCCTTCACCCACCACGATATAATCTAAATACGGACAATCATCGAGGGTCTGACGCGGCAAAGCAGAAACATGAGAACCACCCACCATGATTTTAATATCAGGGCTGACTTCTTTAAGGCTTTTGGCCAGACTTTCAACGCCGTGAATTTCTGGCGTGGTCGCGGTAAAACCAACGATATCGGGTGATGAATCGAGGATCAGCTGCAAAGTGACTTCTGGCGGATATAAGTGTGATTCACAATCGATAATATTGACTGTGTGACCGGCTTCTTCGAGTGAACCGGCGATATAAAGCAAACCCAACGGCGGTCTAACTTCACGGTTTTTCGGCAATTTACCATATACGCTGTAAATATTGGCATAAGGTAAACGTACCAAGGTGATATGGCGTTTAACTTTGGTTAATTCAATCGCAGGATATTCCACAGAACCCGCCACGTCTCTTTGTGCGGCCGAGCTATAATTGATGTCAATGCTAGTGTCTACGGAGGTGACCACTGTGTACTTCCCCTAAATATGTCGAAATCCTGAACAGGGCCTTATTCTGCGTATATTCGCCTGTGTGTCAAGTCATTTCTGTGTAAGGTTACCCGCTAATGCCATCATTTAACGCCCCATGGTGTTGATGGGAACACCCGCTAATTTCACCATTAGCCACTTTATCAACAAAACCTTGCAGCGCGACCAAATCACCGCCAGCCAATTGCGGATATTGCTGCTGAAAATCAGCCACCACTTGGTCAGGTTGATAGTTATCCCGGCAATGTTCAATTTGTGCCATCAAGGGTTCAAGCTGGTTATCATAAAGTTTAAAATTACGCCCTACCGTGCCCAACCCGGCTTGGCTCAGCGGTTTATCCAACTGATGAGAAGGCACCCAGCTGATATAAGGGGCGAAAATGGTATTGCCACACAGTTGATTTTCAACAATCGGCAAACCAAAGGATTCTCTAAACGACAAAAACAAGGCACTGTGGGCACGATAGATGGCTCTAATATCAGCCAAACTATAACGACCGCGCAATTGGGTGTAAGGGGTATTGGTCTTTTCTAACGCTTCAATTTGCAATAACCGATATTGCTCAAAACCAGGACGTTCAAAATCTAGCAACACTTTAAAAGGCAGCTGTGCTTTGGTCGGTTCAACATACAAACTGCCGTCCGCCAAATCATGACCAATATGTGAATAAGGATGACACTCTGATGATAGTGGATACTCACTCACCACCGATGCGGCAAAATACCAGTCATAACGCTCTAAGCCAAAACCATCAGCGCCTTTAATTTTTTGATACCAGTCGCCACGGGTGGCCAGATAATAGTTTTGATACAACACAATAGGGATGGATTGTTGTGTTGTCGCATTTTGACGGATTTTTTCAATCCCGCTCAACTTGGCGGCTAAAAATGCATCGGGGATATGACACACCACCACAATCACATCAAACCCACTTAAATGGGCAAGAAATTGTTTCACCTCAGTCGCACTGACCTGAGGTTGCAGTAAAAAGCGTTGTGGTTGAACTTGGTTTACTATCGCTTTAAGCCGATTCTTGACCAGCGTTTTAACCTGCCCAGCAGTACTGAAATTGAGCATCGCCAAACCTTGACTAAAGATTTCAGCTTCTGCCCCCACCGCACTGAGCATCTTTTGCAACCCTTTGGCCATCGGCGACACAAAACCAGGCTGATCAGCGGCTAAAATCGCCACTCTCAGCATCACTCTCGGCATCACTTTCGGCGCTACGCTCGGTGCCGAGCTCTTCACTTAATAGGCCCCAGCACTTTTTGCCACATTTGCGCAGTGGTGTCTTTATGCACCTGCGCCCGCTGCAACAGTTGTTCAGACAAGGGCTCTCGCTGCGCGACAATAGAATCTATCTTGGCTTTGAGTTCATCAATGGCGGTAATATCAATCAGATGGTCGCTACACTGGTAATAACGATATAACTCTTCATATTTATGGCTCCAGCTGGTGCCAAGCACAGGCACGCCTTGACTCAAACCACTGACACAACCATGAAAACGCGAAGACAGGCAAAAGACACTTAAACCAATAACCTTTTTCACTTCAAGCGCCGATAATCCATTGATGAATTGAGGTTTATTGGCCAGCCTTTCAATCAACGAAAGACAAATCTTTTCATCCTTCACCCCTTCATGATTTAACAGCACCGGGGTGATGCCCGTTGCAGCGACCATTTCAACCACAGTCTGTAAAAATTGTAGATAATCTTCTCGATGCTCAGCATATTTGGCATCGCTGCGAGGGCCGACCATTTTATAATTAACAATGATACAAGCGAAAGACTCAGGTAAGTCTACCGGCACCACCACAGCGGATACATCTAACAGCGGGGTGATGTCGGGATAACACCAGACCTTATCACCACTGTCTAATGGTTTTAAGGCCGCAAACGATTGTTCATCTCGGCTGATCACACAGTCGGCCAACTTAATAATTTCACACATGCTGCTGCGATTTTTTTCGTTTTTAAACGGCCCGAACGCCTGGGGTAAAAAAACATAACGATGTTGATGTTTACGAATACGCCTTAACTGCCTCAACGTATCCAGCATCCGACTGTCATCCCACTTATCACTATAAACAAAACCACTGGCATCAAACACCACGTCGATTTCTTTTTCGACCATAATGCCAAAGTGGCCTAATAAACGCCTAACAGCGCCCGGCAACAGATTACCCAACCAAGTCCAGTTAATGCCAAACAAGGTAAAGCTGAATTTTTGCCACGCCCCCAGTCTCGCCCGCTTTTCATAAGGCAGCAAATGCCCCGGCGACAATACCAACCGATATTGACCGAGTTCTCGGTTTAGCACCTGAATAATGCTATGGAGCATTAATTCAGCGCCTTTGTTGGAGAATTCCACCCCTTTAATCTCGATGTTCATAGCAATACCTTAATATCAGCGGTCATTTTGTCGCGGCACATAACGGATCAGCTGCTTGGCAGATTTTTTATGGGAGAAAGGAATTTTTCCTTCGGCCAAACCATAACCTACCGCAATCAACATCACCGGACGCTGGCTCGCACTCAGCCCCAATAAACGCTGCATCTGTTGTTCTTTTGCTTCAATATCTGGCCAGTTAATAGGACAAGAACTTAACCCCAAGGTTTCCAGCGCCAGCATCAGTTGCATACTGGCCAAAGTACTGTCGATATAAATCAAGTGGCGATCGCGCTCTGAAGCGTAATTGGCCAAATCCGCGGTAACCACGATAGTGCAAGGCACATTGTGGCCAAAACCCTTGGTGCCGCCGGGGGTATTGATCAACTGTTGCGACAACACATCGTCATCGGCAATATAAAACTGATAGGGTTGACGATTACAGGCACTCGGGGCCAAAGAAGCCATGGTCACCGCCTGCTCCAGCAAATCACGAGGCACCGCTTTTTGTTCGAACCAGCGTACCGAACGGCGCTGGGTGCAGAGGGTTAAAAAGTCATCGGCACTGACTTGTGCCTGGGGTTTACTGGCAAAATCATAAGGAATGCTGTCTTGCTCTTCATTTTGCTCTTTACTTTGCTCTTTACTTTGCTTTTCACTTTGTTCTGCGCTTTGCTGCACTGCTGGGTCAGCCTGTTTCGCCGCCTCAAAGGTCAGCAACAAACCCGTTGGTAGCAGGTCACGCTGTACCGCAGTAAAATAAGCACTCAACACATCCCTGGCCCATTTCAGTTCTTGGTCATCATGATCAACATTGCTACTGGCCACGCCGTAAGCCGCCACTGTATCGGCAATATAATTCAGCGCAAACACCGCTTTACGCGGCTGCATAATTAAACCTTTTTCGATACGATGAATATTGCGTCGCAGCAAGGTGTTGGTCGGTATGTTCGTTTGGGTCTGTTTGCCCTGACTCGACAAATACGTTAATCGACCTTGCAACACCGACTGATGCTCACGAGCAAAGTGGCGACTAAAAAAGCAGTAATAAAATGAGGATAACCAGCGAGTACGGGAGAAAAACCACAAAACGGCCAGTAAACACAACTGGCGGACGCCAATGATCACGTTTTTAACTGAACGGGGCAGCAAGCGCTTAATCAAATTAAGCAAACTATTCATGCCCTCCTCGATTCTGCAAAACATTAAACAAACGAACGAATTTCCAAGCATGTAAAATGAAGTACAAATAAACCAAGAAAATCGAGATAAAGCTAATAAACATCACGAATTCCGACAGTTGCATTATTTCACTAATGATACCAACAGCGCTAAACACAGCGGCGACACCAAGGATCACCACTAACGCTGACAAATCAGAAAAACCGATGCGAATAAAGATATGGTGAAGATGATCTCGATCGGCTTTCATCACCGGCTGTTTTTTACGTATCCGGCGGATCACAATCGCGACCAAATCCATCAGTGGAATGGCAATCATCCACAACACTGTCACCGGGCGAATTTCAACCGCTGGCTGCTGACTCTTATCAATGAGTAAACACACCACCAGATAACCAAACATCATGCTACCCGCATCACCCATAAACACTTTGCGACAGTCTCGTTTGGAGGTCAACAAGCCCAAATTAAATAACAAAAACACTGCCAACAAAATGATACTGGTTATCTCAAACTCACTCAGGCCGTCACCAATAATGCCAATGCAGACAAACACATTGATCAGCAGCAAAGCCAACAAGCCATCGATACCATCAATCATATTAAAAGCATTAATCGCCGTGACAATGGCCAGCCCAGTCAACAGTTCTCCCCAAAAACCGAGATAGAAATCACCGACGTAAAAGATATTACCAAAGTAATAAAGGTGTAGGTCGCCGGCATATATCGTCAATACAGCCACCCCAACCTGAACGAAAAATCGTAATCTAGGCGACAGGTCCATCCGGTCATCGACCAGTCCGAACAAAAACAACAAAAATGCCAGCGCAGTCACTACGGTGTTAAAAGGCCACTCAATGCCAAATAACCACACCATAACCGCCATAGAAGCGACAATCGCCATCCCGCCAATCAGCGGGATCTGACCAATATGGCTTTTACGGCCATCAGGTATGTCAACCAAACCTATAGTGCTCGCCAGTCGAGACAGCAATAAAATGGCCACAATCGTGCTGATGATTGACATGACGAACAATCCTATCATCTGGCTTTCATCAGCCTCTCATTAAGTTTTGCGTTCAAGCATATCACCAAGTAGTCTACAGACTACCAATCGCAGCAACCGCAACACCCAACTGATAAATAATCTGAGTCGCAGAAGTCCACAACGTCAAGTTATCCATATGTTCGGCATCCAGTGGCACCACAATGGTATCTCCCGATTCAAGCGGAATATTGTATTGCACCGCAAACCATTGGTTCGACTCGGGAATAACCACCGAACCGTCAGCCTTGATGATATAAACTCGCTTTTCATCCGCGCGTTGCTTAAAGCCACCACTTCTTTTAATGTAATCTTTGACACTGATGCTGGCATCAAACATATGGGCGGTAGAAACATTTACCTCACCAATGACATTGATAGACTGAATCTTCGGTGGAATATGCAACAAATCGCCATCTTCAAGCTGAACATCGGCAACCTGACTCATCACCTTGTCCATATCGACCACCAGACGCCCCACCGCACGAACCTGAGACAAGTCATTCAGTAACTGCTTGGTTTCAGCATAGCTGACCATACCGGCATTACTTGAATTATTCTGAAAACTCTTCGCCGCAATATTACGTTTTAAATCTTCCGACAGTTTATTCAGCTGTAAGCGCTCTTTACGACGCAACGATACCCGAGAAAATACCGCCGCTTTGGAGGCAGAAAACTGACTAAAACCACCGGCACGATTGACCACGCTAGACAATACTTCACCGCGACGAATGGTATATTTACCCGGGAACTTAAACTCACCCGATAAAGTGACAGTAATATTTTCCTGCCAGTTCGGTATGGCCAACACATTTAATCGGTCTTTACTTTGCAAACGAATATTGTCTTCACTATTGCCATCGCTAAGCGCGCCGCCGACAGAGGTAAACAAATGTTCGATATTGGTTTGATTGCGTAACGAATTAAAACGGGTGACTTCCGAACGATCTAAAAAAGCTGACTCCAGCAATCCGCCAGCAGCAATCACCAAATGTTTTACCGTGCCGTCTTCGGGCAATGGATAAACGCCGGAATACCTCACCTGACCGTCCACTTCAACCAGTTGCACC
>JBLGCB010000402.1:0-6310 GCA_047617105.1 Phenylobacterium sp.
CCGCTCTGGTCCTTGTAATACCGTGTATCGTTGCGGGCCATTGGGGGCATTGAGTGGCTGTGGGGTGTCGAGCAAAATAAGAGGTCTCACCTTAGGTAAAAACTGAGGGATAAAATTGGCCTTGTTGGTTTTGTTGGATTTTTTGACAGGCATTGTCATCATTGGTGGACGGTAACTAAAGGCGTATTCGGGGCGGTGATCTTGATGTAACTGAACACCCACGATACGGTCTTTACCGACTCTGGCTTGTAATAGACTCACCAGCTGAGCTGGTGTCATATTGCCTTTGGCCCCGCTGAACAAGTCATCTACGGTGGCGTTTTTTTCAATCAGTTCGCCGGTGGTCAGTTTAATGCCCACCACCGGAGCCAGCAGTTGGGTGCGTTCGATATTAAGGGTGATTAAATCCATCCACTTATCGGCTTTGTATTCACCGGTGGCGCTGCCAATGGTTAAGATCATCGGTTCGCCATCTCGGTGCGATAAGGTGAGCGTGATAATGGTGACCACCAGTTCACGGCCAGTGAGAAATTGCTCCATATCTTGCGCCATGCGCTTGAGGGGAAATAACAATACTTGGCTTTGGTTGATTTCATGAAACAGCTCTAGGAATTTGCTGAAAATCTGTGGCGGTTCAAAAAAGCTTAACGATTGCCTGAGATCGCCTTTAATTCGACCCAAATGATGGAGTACTTCAAGGCCAAAACGCCTGCCGAGTTCTTTGCCAGGAATTTGCCACAATTGATTGAGATGGGTAATGCCCACCCGTTGTAATTGCTCAATATGGGCCGGGGCCAGTTCAAGCCGGGTAACGGGTAAACGATTCAGCTGGCGTTTGGCGAGATGGTCATCGCTGTTAAGCGGTTTATGGCCGTCTTTGGCCAGCAAACGGGCGGCCAGTGGGGTTTTGGCCACTGCCCGTTGGTAGCTGACCTGTTGCTGTTGCAAGATGTGGCCAATGGCCTGCCAGTAGTTATCTATATCATCATACAGCGATAACATACCAGTGATTTCGAGTGCCAAACCATCGGGTTCAAATAGCGCGATATCGGCGGCAATTTGATACAGCCACTGGGCCAACTCGTGTATTCGGTTTTGTTCGAAGGTGAGGTTGTATTCGACCACTTTTAACTCGGCAGACAAAGCAATGGCTGTGGCTAACCCCATGCCGGGTTTAAGCCCTTGGTCGCTGGCGGCACGATTTAATTGACAGATGGCATTGTGTTTGCGATCGACAATAATCAGCGGCTGCTGGTGGGCCTTTTCATCTGAAGCACGCGCAAGTTGCTCAAGGGCATCGAGTTGTAAGCGAGGAAAGTGTAAATACAACCATTGCATCATGCGGTTTTTTTCCTGCTGTTGATATGGTGGTTAAAGTTCACCACGTTGTTGTTGGCAGGGTTGTTGGCGGTATTGTTGGCAGGGTTATTGGCAGAGCTGCTCGGTGCTGGTGGTTGGGTTAACTCGGGCCATTTTTCATGCATATTGAGGGTGAAGGGCGCAACCGGGTTGCCACCAAGGCGTTTATCTATATTCACGTTTAAGCCTTGTTGATTTGCCGTTGCTCGCATTCGGATGCTGACGGGTAACGACTGCTCAACCGCGCTTTGTGGACGAATAATAAACCCCAGTGAATTGCCCTCTTTGGCCGCCAGTTGTAATCGCCTGGCCTGGGTGGATTCGAGTTCGTTACACCACAGAACCACCGCAGCACAACAGCCACTGCGCAGGCATTTTTCGGCCAGCCAAAAAGATTCTTTGGCACTGACATCGGTGGCGATTAGGGTTTTGTCCAGCGGTAACCCGGCATTGGCCAGTGTTTGACCATTAAGCCGACCTGGCGGGGCTATCCAAGCATAAAGCATGTCTTTGTCGCACAGTTGACTCAGGGCAGGGAACAATAGCCGAATTTCGCCAATGCCGATGCCATCTGATTGTAATTCGATAATGCCTTTGTCAGGCCAGCCACCGTTGAGCTTGTGATCAAGCTGAGTATAACCCGAGGCCACAAAGGCATTCGGATCACTGGGTAAATGGCTGGCGTGCCACAGTAATTGATTGATGTGTAATGATTGTAAAATTGCTGACATAATATCCACCCTGTTTGTTTGTACAGTATGTGTCTGAAGTGAATTTAATGCAAGGGGATCATTGTTATTTTTCTGTCACCTAGCGGCAAGATTGATCCTTTGTTTGCCTCTTAGCCATCTCATATTGCCGCCGCTCTATTTTTCTTGCTAGCAACCCTTTGATTAATAAGGTTTTATAAGCTTATTTTTTGAATGGCAATAACTGGCGCATTGTTTGCTTACCATTAACTCAAGCGTCAGACAGGAAGTCAGACAGTAAACCGTTATATTTTTTACGGAGATTAAGATGACCAGACGATTTTATCTTCCACTGATTATTGCATCTGCTTTGTTGCTTAGTGGCTGCGCCACTTTACAGTTGGTGTCTTTTGGTATTAGTACCATCAGCTATGTCGTTAGCGGCAAGTCGATTTCAGATCACGCCATTTCTAAGGTGATGGGGCAGGATTGTGCTTTGCACCGAATAGTGATGACAGCAGACGTCTGCCAAGAACCTGGCGGGGCACAGTTACCACCAGGGGTGTTAATCGCACAAACGAAAGATGCCAGCAATACGTCACCACCAGCGGCGAATAAACCCTGGTATCGTCAGGCCAGCTTAGGTCCGCAGGCAACAGGGGCACCAACCAATGCTGCTTATGCCGCCAGAAATCGCGCCAGAGCAAAAGCCAATGGTACCACTGTCACGGCCAGCGCTAAACCTAATACTAAGCCTAGAACTATACCTAGTACTAAGCCTAGTAGAGTATCCAATGCTATACCTAGCAGAGCAGCCCGCACCAACATGCATCCTGCCGTCACTGCAAAGGTAAGCTATCAACAAGACCCGTCAACCAAAAGCCGCTTTACTTATGGGGCAAAAAAATCAGCTAATAAGGACATGGTTGTCAAAACTTTACCCGCCACCATGCGGATCCGAGGAGAAAAGGCCAGCGACAAAGCCCGCTATCGACGTGCGCCCGCGACCAAAAATAGCTTTGTGGCCAATCAATCGGTGGCACAGCTTAAAGCCAATTATCTGGCACCACTGGATGCTCTTGATAGTACGTCTGGCGATAAACCACAGTTGTTTGCGGTGATTGGTAGCTTTAATGAACTGGCCTATGCCCAGAAACGTATCGATCAGTATCGTGGTTTACATGCCCAAGTGATAACCACGCCAAAAGGGGCGACCAAATACCGGGTGATTGTTGGCCCGTTGAGCGCAGCACAATTTAATCAACAGATTGCCAATTCGAATGAACCTGCCTTGAAACAAGCCTGGCGTTTTCGTTTATGCAGCGCCAGTAAGTTGCCGCCGCCGTGTAATACCATGTTAGCGAGTAGGTAGCCCTAAAAACCAGTTATAGCATCGTTAATCAGCAACAGGCACAATTAATAATTGTGTTCTGTTACTGGTTATTGTTATGCTGTGGCCAACAACATCAGGGAGCTATTTCATGAATCTGCGCCACCACCTATTATCGACCACGCTGACTACACTCATTTTAACCACCACTGCCTGTTCAACCGTATCAGGCCATAAAGGCGCAGACAATTTTGCCGATTATATCTGGTTGTCTCTGGGACCCGATAGCCAACAATTGGCCCGGGTTGTCACCGCGGCGTCACAATGTCCGTCAATTCAACTCGATTCAATCAGTCAGCCGATGACGCAACGTGCTAAGGGCAATGTGCCCGATGGCTTTAGTGAAGTGCTCACCTGCGAAACCACCATACCTTCATCGGTGCAATCAGCATCCATCAATGGCACCAAACTGGCGCTGTTAAAACAACCGCCGCAAAGAATCATTGTCATTGGTGATACCGGTTGCCGGATGAAAGGGTCTAACTTTCAAAACTGTAATGGTGCACAGGGAGCTGCCGGGCCTGCATGGCCGTTTGCCAAAATGGCCAAAGTGGTGGCGGCTGCTAACCCAGATTTGATTGTTCATGTCGGCGATTATCATTATCGCGAAGCGCCGTGTCCAGTGGGTAATAAAGGCTGTGCCGGTAGTCCGTGGGGCTTTAATTGGCCAGTTTGGCAACAGGACTTCTTTAAACCTGCAGCGCCATTACTGGCCAAAGCGCCCTGGGTATTTACCCGGGGTAATCATGAAGATTGTGAGCGAGCATGGAAGGGCTGGTTTTACTTTCTTGCCCCTGATAAGTTGTCAAAGCAGCAGTGGCAAGAATGCCAGCTTTATACCCCCACCTACGGTGTCGAGCTGGGGGATTTGACCTTGGTGTCGATGGATTCTGCATCATTGCCGGGGGCTTATGACCGGTCACAGTATCAGGAGACGGTCGACCAATATGGCAAGATATATGACGAAGTGAATCAGCTGGTACAAGGCAGTACACAGAGTTGGGTGATGACGCATCGACCGATTTGGGCCATCAGCAGTTTCAACAACAAAAAAAAATTCGGCCAGCCTGATATTAATATGTCAGATGCGACCATGCAGGCTGGATTAAAAGCCTCGCAACAAGGGGTATTTGATGATTCGGTGAAGGTATTGCTTAATGGTCATATTCATAACTTCGAAACCCTGACATTTGACGATAACCGACCGTCATCAATGGTCATTGGTGACAGTGGCACAGATTTATCGCCTGGCATCAGCGAAGCACTAATGGACCAAAACCCGGATATCTTTACCGAGTTGGGACTGAAGCGGGAAGATTTTTATTCGGCCACGGGTTTTGCTTATACCTTATTTGAACGCCAGCCAAATCAGCAATGGTTAGTGCATATGGTGGATATTGATGGCCAAACTCGGGTGAGTTATCGTCTTGTCGGTAAAACATTAAAACCTTTATGATGTGGAAGGAACTCTTATATGTCTCAACCGATAAACAAACTAAAACTGCTTGAGATTTTGTCCAGAGTGTCGTTGTTTAAGTCATTAACTTCAGGCGAGCGCTCTGCGGTGCTTGATTCCGGGGTGAAGTTTCAGTCGATAGCTCCTGACAATAATTTTATCGTCGAAGGCTCTCAGGGGCCGTCCTTCTTTATTATTTTATCCGGTGAGGCAACAGTGAAACAGGGGGGTCACAATGTGGCGGTGTTAAAGTCTGGCCAGTTTATTGGTGAAATGGGTTTTATTTGTAATGAACCCAGAACCGCCACGGTGGTGGCATTAACCGATATGTTGGTGTTAAAGATTGATCGCAATAGCTTTCGCCAGTTGCCCATCAAAATCAGAGAAGAGATTAAAGACAAAGTGATTTTAGGCCTAGTGGCCAGAGTCAGCCGGCAAAACAAACAAATTATTGCCCTAAAACAAGACCAGTTACTGGATGACGATGACAAAGTGGTGCTGTAGCACCAATACTGTGATTACTTAGTCTCCATTTTTTCTGTACCATCCCAATTCTCATCTACCCCATTGACCATATAGGTTGCCGAACGGTGATGATATAACGACGCTGTCTGGTCGTCAGGATTGGCCTTGAGCACTTGGCGGAAGGTGTAAGCGGCTTCTTCAAAGTCATGATCGTAATATAACGCTAGCGCTTTGGCGAACATTTCTAGCGACGATTTTTTCAGTTCGATATTTTGGTCATTATCACCGTCAACAATTTCAATCACCGACACCACTTCATTTTTGCCTTGGACCTGTATTTTACCTAAAGAACGATGATGGTAACCATGATCAGGCGGTAATTTGTTAAAACACTTGTCACTGACCACCAGTGAGGCGCCATAGGTTTTGGTTAAACCTTCGAGGCGAGCGGCAAGGTTAACCGCATCGGAGATCACTGTGCCATCCATGCGCTTTTCGTCACCAATGGTGCCGAGCATTAAGCTGCCAGTATGTAAGCCAATACCAATGGCTATGGGGGCCTGGTTTTGGCTTTCACGCAGTTCATTAAACAGCCCAACTTGTTTTAAGATGGCGATTGATGCTTTGATGGCATCATTCGCTTCGCCAGGAAACAGTGCCATCACCGCATCACCGATATACTTGTCGATAAAACCACTATGACTTCTGATCGAAGGAATGACATAACTGAGAAATTCGTTGAGAAAATCAAAGTTCTGTTTCGGTGTCATTTTTTCTGAGATGGAAGTGAAACCACGAATATCAAGGAATAATACCGTCATTTCGCTTTGGGTCTGATCGCCTAGCCACACATCAACTATCGATTCATGGTTGAGTATTTTAAGAAACTCAGCAGGGAAGAAACGTGCGTAAGCCGTATTGATTTTGACCAAGTTTAACTGGGTGCTGATA
>JBLGCB010000403.1:0-6296 GCA_047617105.1 Phenylobacterium sp.
AGGCGATACAGTTGCATTTAGAAGTAGATTATTTTCATGCCAATAGCGAGGGTAAGGTGACTTTGTCAGGGTTCTATTGGTTCAAGGGGCCTGAAGGTGCGCCTGATCAGCGTGAAGCGTTTTACTTTGAGCAGGCTTTGCAACATGATGGTTATCCGCATTCTGTGGCGCAGATGCGTGTGTTGGTAAAGCAATTGGCGACCCAGCTGGTGGCCAAAGTGCGATAACTTACCAATAGCAATTTCTACCAAGACCCCGTCATCCACCTATCATCATGTTTCATTGGCTGATTGTTGGTGCTTGTGCACTATTGTAGGTAATGTGGCGCAAAGAAACGTCTTTGCACCAAACCCTAATTATGATATGTTCTTTTTCCGTTTCCTTGAGTGAAAAAGTATCATGCCAAAGGCCAGTGAAGTCAAAAAAAATACCGCCATTGAATTTAACGACGGTGTTTATGTTATTAGAGATATCGAACGTTCTGTGCCGCAGGGTAGGGCGGGTGGTAGCTTGTATCGTATGCGTATATACGATGTTGTTTCTGGTCAAAAAGTCGATCACACCTTTAAAGACAGCGACATGCTTAAACTGGCCGATTTGGTTCGTCAGCAGGTGATGTTCTCTTATCTTGACGGTGATGAATGTGTCTTTATGGACAACGAAGATTTCACCTTGTTTCACCTTAATAAAGAAGCCATTGCCGACGAAATGTTATGTGTCAATGAAAATACTCTAGGGATTCAAATCGTTTTGGTCGATGGTATGCCAGTAGGCATTGATTTACCGGCCAGTGTTGATTTGGTGATCACCGAAACTGCACCTTCGATTAAAGGTGCCTCAGCAAGTGCACGTAACAAACCCGCCGTGTTGACCACAGGTTTAACCGTACATGTACCTGAGTACATTGCAAGTGGTGACAAGATTAAGGTTAACACCACTGATCATAAGTTTATGGGCAAAGCCGATTCGAAGTAATCGGCTTTTTGTTTAATCTAACTAGAATTACAACAAATCAAGTAATTGTTGGGCCCGCTGTTGGTATGTATGGTGGGCCAAAACATGTGCTTGAGCAGCCGCTTTTTGTTCACTCAAGTCCGCTTTATTCTCATTCACCTGCTCAATATGACCAATCAACGCGTCAATGCTTTTATAGCTAAGCACATACTCATCGGGTACTAGCTCGGACAACTCTGGCGAATATTGACAAATAAGCTGATTGCCGCTGGCAATCACCGCTAATGGCGCACTTGAAGGTGCTGTCATGGTCAAAAAGGGTGAAAACGTCACCACCGTGCCTGGTTTAAAGGTTGGGTTATCTAGTTGACAGGCGGTTTCAACACCCGACCTTGGCGCAGACTGAGCCACTGCATCCCAAAAGGCACTGCCGCCAGTATGTTGAATCAGTGGTTTAATCTGTTGGTGAATAGCGCAGCTGACATAATCAGTATAAACAAACTCCACTTGATGCAAAACAGCATGGACCAAAGGCATCGGTAGATGTTGTAACTCCTTCTCTAATACCTGCCTTTTTCTCTGGTGAGCAAAGAAATTAATATCAATGCTGCTAAAAAAACGTCGTACTGGTTTAATAATATAGCCGATGATGGTTTGTGGATCATGGGCGGGAAAATAAGAAGTGATCACCTGCATAAAATAACGCAAGGCAGGTTCTTGATTACCCAGGGTTGCCAATACTGCATCAACCGGACTATTTGGATGGCCAGTGAAGGTATTGCTGAAATAGCTGATAACACCGTCGCTGCTGGTATCTGCTATTGGTTGGGCAGTCTGTGCTTCAATGGCCACTGGCAAAAAACTGGCTTTAAGGGCGTTGTCAGTAAAAAATGAGCTCATGGCCTCTGAGACGCAGAGAAAATTGGCGCTTTTAAAATAACCCTGTTCGACCCATTTTTCAAAGGTATGGCGCTCACTCAAACATTCAGGACGGGTCAAAAACCAAAAGGCTTGTTTAAACCCTGAGGACTCTATCCAGTCAAGTAGTTGTCCGCCAAAATCTCCGCTTAACATATAAACATTAAAGTTTTGCTGCAAAATGACATCAGGGTTAAATTGCGAAATCGCGGTTTTAGCCTGTTCAAGATCTCGGCAGCCGTTAGGGTCGGCTTCGAAAAATGCCACTTGATGACCCAGTTGTTTAAGTGCCTTGCCCATAGAGGTTAAAGGACCACAGACATTATTTAAAATGAAAATTCGTTGGTTTTGACTCACTCTGCACTCGCTTGTGTTTTTACTGGCCATTGAAAAACCCAAAGTATCGCCTTTTTTGCTGAAAAAAAACAGCGGATTATTATCGTTTCAAGACGAGCACTAGCTATAAAATGCCTAGCCAATTAATATCCTCTGCTTTTGATCTGCCTGCTTATTCCCATTGATGCTATGAAAATGGTCTATAATAACTAGTTATCGTCCGAAGTGTCGGCCCAGTAGAAACTCACGTCCCTGTGAGGTTTCTGGACAGGTACTAACTAAAAAGTGTTACCCACAAAATTCATATTTGAGCGGTTATGACCACAAAAAAAAATCCTGTCTATTTAATTCCCTCGGTGTTCTTCTTATCTGGTTTTTCGGCATTAATCTTTGAAACTTTGTGGTTTCGCACCGCCAGCGTGGTATTGGGCTCTTCGATTTATAGTGCTGCTGCGGTGTTGATGGCTTTTATGGCGGGTCTGGGCATTGGCAATATTTTGATGGCACTGCGTGGCGACAGCGTTACCCAGCCGCTGAAAACGTATATTGTGATTGAAGTTATCATCGGACTGAGTGGCGTGTTTGCGATTTGGTTTTTGCCCGTCATATCACCGTTGATGGCCAAAGGGTTGTCACATTTCACCAGTCATGAGGGGTTGCTTAACCTGAGCCGCTTTATCACCGCTTTTTTGGTGCTGCTGTTGCCTTCTACCGCCATGGGCATGACCATTCCGGTATTACAAAAATTCCTCCATCATCATAATCAACATTTTTCTCGCTCATTGGGTATTCTCTATGGTTTCAATACTTTGGGGGCGGTGTCTGGCGCGCTGGTGGCCGAATTTGGCTTAATTGCAGTGTTTGGCATCAGTGGCAGTGGTTGGGTTGCCTGTGTGATTAATTTATTGCTGGTATTAATGGTGTTGCGGGCTTTTTCGCTGGATCAACAAGCGGCTTTGATAGAAAAAAGCGGTGGTGGCATCGGCCAATTGCTGGCGCTTAAAACAGCGCTGATACCGCCATTTTTGGCGGGTTTTATTTTACTGGCGCTAGAAGTCGTTTGGTTCAGATACATGTTATTGACACGCAGTGGCACCAGCGCCATTTTTGCCCTGATGCTGGCCATTGTGCTGGTGGGCATTGGCGTGGGTGGGCTGATTTCTTCGCGCATACCCCTCAACAAAAATAGGTTGCAGTGGTTAACCTTGTGGTTGCCGCTGCTGGGGGCGGTCACCGTGAGTCTGAGCTTTTTTGCCTTCGATAAAATCTTCACTACTTATTTTGGCCAATTAGATGCTGACTTGACTGTGTTTATTGGTGCAGCCATGGTGCTGATGTTACCCAGTTGTATTATTTCTGGCATGATGTATCCATTGTTTGGTGAGGTGTTATACCAGCGGCTGGAACACACCACCGGAGCGACCGGAATGCTCACTTTTACCAACACCATGGGGGCGGCACTGGGCTCTGGGGTGGCGACTTTTATTTTATTGCCAGAGTTGGGGGTAGAAAATGCCATATTATTGCTCAGTTTGACTTATATTGTTGCCGCGGGTTTTGTCTATCGCAACCATTGTGGTGATAAGCCAGTGGCCAAGCCATTATTGAAGGTTTATCTACCGGTATTATCTGCTACCGCGCTGTTGCTGGTTTGCTTTCCGTTTGGTGCTTTACAGGGCGCTTATCAGACTTTTGCCAAGGTGATGCTGCCCAACGAGAAGTTATTAAAAGTCAAAGAGGGCCTCAACGAAACCTTGCAATATTATCAGGCAGAGCGATTTGGTCAGCCACTGTATTTTCGCTTGGTGACCAATAACTTTTCGATGTCGGGCAATGATTTTGCCGGCCAACGTTATATGAAGTTATATGCCTATTTTGCTTATATTTTTAACCGCGATATCAAAGACGTATTGCAAATTAGTTATGGTGTTGGCAGTACGGCTGAGGCCATCAGCCGATTAAATTCGTTGCAACATTTTGATGTGGTGGATATCTCAGAAGATATTCTGCAACTGTCTTCTATTATCCATTCTGCTACCGGTATATTCCCCCTTAAAGATAAGCGAACCAAGGTTCACCTTGAAGATGGACGTTTCTTTTTGCAAACCACACCACGCCAATATGATTTGATTACTGGTGAGCCGCCACCGCCCAAAAACGCGGGTATTGTCAATCTCTATACCCAAGAGTATTTTCAGTTGATTCACCAGCGGCTTAAACCTAAAGGTATGGTGACCTACTGGTTGCCCGTGCACGACCTGCATGATACCGATGCATTGGCGATTATTAAGGCATTTTGCAACGTCTTTAGTGATTGTAGCCTGTGGAATGGGGTAGGGCTGGAGTTTATGCTGGTGGGTGTTAAGGACGGTATTGACCCGATATCTACTGAGCAATTTCACAGTGCTTGGGATTCTGAAATTGGCCAGCCACTGAAAACCATTGGTTTTGAAACGCCGGCAATGCTCGGCACCACGTTTATGGCCGACAGCACCTTGTTAAAGCAGATCACCGAGCATATTGATCCGGTGACGGATAACTACCCTCAGCGGATTGAACCCAGACAACAGGGAATGCTCAATTATTCGAAGTTATACGCTGGGTTATTGGATATCGACAGAAGAAAAGCGGCTTACCAGCAAAGCGATTATATCGCCCGGTTATTTTCGCCTCAGGTGATTGATGAGACGGTAAAAAGCTTTGTTTGGGAGAACTTACTGACGGGATTAACCGCGCCTTTGTATGGCGACAAGACCTTGTATTATTGGCAACAATTGACCAATGTTTTGCTTAACAGCGATTTGGTGGCACTGCCTTTGTTGTTGCTGCACAGTAGCCCGGCAGAGCAAGCCATCATTGATAAAATTAAGGCTGGTGGCCATGATGATATGACTGCTTTGGCCAAAAACTCGACCCCAAAAACGCCGCAATATCGATTGGCGTTGATAAAACAACTATTGGTGGCCCGCCAATACCAGCAAGCCCTAGTGCATTTCGAGCAGCATATATTGTCATTTAAGGTTGGTGAAGCGAAAGCAGTGTATATCAGCCAGCTATTTTTGCTCACCAGAGCACTCGCGGGGGAACAGGCGGGTAAGGTTGATAAAAACGCGCTGCGCATACTCAGTGAGTCGCCGATGCTGGATAAGCAATATGTGGCGTGGTTTCGTCAGCGGTTTTGTGACTAAGCGGCGCTAAAAATCGTTTCCGTGGTAGACTGATTTTGCCATTTATTTTTGATTTTTTGGGGCTTTCTTTCACGCCACAATCTGGTATTGTTGGGACTCGACCACTTACAATGTTGGTTGCATAACGACATAACCACTTAATGATAATATAGGAAAAAATTATGGATCCGGAACCGCTTGCACGGTTATTCGCCAGAGACAGACTGATTCGAATACTGATGAATTTTATCATTGCCAACTATCGGGGCCAGGAGAATGTCAAAATTCTGGATGTCGGTTGTGGTAATGGCTTCATTACCAGAGAACTGGTCAACCTAGGGATTAAACCAGAAAACTGCACGGGCATTGATTTGGATGAACAGTTGATTGAAGAAGCCAGAAACAAATCTCCTGCCAAAATGAATTATCTGTGTCAAAGATTAGAGGATATGGAAGATAAAGATACCTTTAATATTATCATTACTTCTGGATTTTTTGCCTACTTCGAAAACCCTCAGGTAAAACAGATATCAGCGATATTAAAATCTAAGCTTATGGCTGGCGGTCTGATGATTTCGTCAAACTATGATATTAGCTGGCAACAAATGGAAGCGGGCAAACTGGTTGGCCTAGATTATGGCAAAGACGGTATCCGATCTTTTGATATTCACAATAATGAACTGAATTTGTTGTTACAGTCAGAGTTTCGCCATCTTATGCGTTTCCCTCATACGGTTGGAGGCCATCAATGGACTCAACTGGGTGAATTAATCACCCATCCGAGCAAATATTCAGAATTTGAATTTATGCTTGATAGCCAAAAAATGAAGCCTACCTCATATATTGATATTTATTGCCCAGCGGCCTAAAAGTGACATTTTAATTAAAAACAAAATTGCCGTTGACCCGGTTGGCTCGGTT
>JBLGCB010000404.1:0-6294 GCA_047617105.1 Phenylobacterium sp.
CCACCCTACATAACATTCTATCGTAGCAAATCTTCTAATTCTAAAGAGGCATCGCTTTTCTCATCACGATATTTAACAATCATCGGACAAGACAGGCTCAGTCCTAGGGTCTTGCCCCATTCTGAATTCATCGGGCGAGTACCAGGAACAACTACGGCATCAGCAGGAATGGCTGAACCTTTTGGCAATACTTTTTGATTAACACAGTCATAAACACTGACGCCAGCCGACAATGAGACACCTGGTGCGATAACGGCACGTTTACCAACCACAACACCTTCAACCAAAACAGAACCTGCACCAAGGAAAGCACCATCTTCGATAACTACCGGGCTAGCACCGATTGGCTCAAGTACACCACCGATTTGAACACCAGCAGAAACGTGAACATTTTTGCCGACTTGAGCACAAGACCCAACCAACGCGTGGCTGTCAATCATGCTGCCTTCGTCAACAAACGCACCAATATTGATATAAGCTGGTGGCATGATGATAACACCTGGCGCAACATAAGCACCACGACGAACCGATGAACCACCCGGTACCAGTCTGACTTTATCAGCTGGAGTAAACTGACGTGGCGGCATATTAACTTTATCGACAAATCCTTCATAAGCACCGCTAAATGCTGAGTTTTCACCGGCTTTAAACGCCGCTAAAATGGCTTCTTTGGCTTCAACATTGGCATGCCACTGACCATCTTCATCTTGATAAGCTGCGCGAACTTCACCACTTTCTAACTGATCTAATATTGTTTCCCAAGTCATGTCTGTAATTCCTATATCTGTGATGATTAAGCGTATTGCGCTGTATTAATGGTTTGTTTGGTGGTTAACGCTGTTTGAGCCATTTGCTCTGACCAGCTGTTAACCGATTCGTTAGCGGCAATCATCTGCGCTTTAGATTCAAGCTCCAGATGAGTTAGCGGCGAACGTAAATAAGGGGTATTGATCACTTCTAAATGATGCATCAATACTTTAACCGGAATAGGATTGGCCACCGTCGACATTGAGTCTGCGGCTTGTGACCACACGCTATTTAGCGGTGCATTGCGGTTACTGAGGTGAAAGTCAACAAATTGTCGAGTCGCTTTTGGCCATGCATTGGCACAAACCGACACCAAACCTGCTGCGCCTTGGGCCGCATGTTCAGGAAACAATCCATCATCACCGCCGTAAAGCTTCACCGATGGGCACGCTTGTTGATATTGACGAAAACGCTCCAACGAACCACTGGCTTCTTTCATCGCCCAAAAGCCATCGATTTCGGCCAGCGTCGCCAGCATATCCGGGTCTAAATTAATGCCGCTACGTGAAGGTACGTTATAAATCATGCAAGGATGTTCGCAAGCACGTAGTAACTCACTAAACCATAACAACTGACCGCTTTTACCCGGCTTTGAGTAGATAGGTGATGCCAGTAAATAGGCATGAATTGGCAAGGTATTACAGTATTCAATCCACTGCTTTTGCTGTTGTAAATTAAAGCCACCCACGGCGACCATCAGCGGCACGGTGGGCTGCAATGAAATAACAAACTCAACGATGCTTTTTTGCTCTTCTAAGGTTAATGCCAAACCTTCGCCAGTACTGCCCAGCAATACAATGGCGTTGTCGGCTGCTTGCTGTTGCATCACTAACTGCGCCAAACAAGCATAATCAACCTTACCCTGTTGGGTTAAAGGCGTGACCAGGGCTGTCCACAGTGGGGTGTTGTTTAAATTAAATTGAGACATTTTCGCCACCTGTTGTTTGCCCATTAGAAGAGCCTAAATGTTGATCAACCAAGGTTGAGAAAGGGACAAAACCTACCTGTTCAGGTGGTTGACTAATCAAATTCACCGCTGCCCAAATCGCACCTTGGCCAAACAACGCCCGATCTTTAGATTCATGACGCAGTTGAATTTTTTCAAATTCGGTTTCAAGCTTTAACTCATGAATACCAATCACATCACCTTCACGAATGGCGTTGATTTCACAATCATGGGCCAACCAATCGCGCCATGAAATGGCCGTGCCACTGGGAGAATCGAGTTTTTTAGTGTGGTGAACTTCTTCAATCTGATACTGTGGATTACCCAGCAACAAACCACTTTTGCCCAAAATACCTAAGCAATGGCGCATTAAGTTCATCGCCAAACTAAAGTTATGGGCGCATACCCAACGATTGTTGTTGCTGGCGACTTGTTCGCGCAATGATTGCGGCCACTCGTAACCAGTGGTGCCACAAACTACATCAATCTTGGCAGCCAACAATACCGGAATGAGACTTTCGATAACCGTTGGTGGTACAAACACGATAGCAACATCGGCTTGTTGTAACGCTTCAACGCTCACTGGGTTGCGGCTGTTATAAATACCGCTGATCTGATGTTCAGTATCACTTTGAAGTAACTTGACCACTTGCTGGCCAGTTCTTCCATCTCCGATAATGGCTATATTCATTGCCGACCTCTTATTCAAATAATTCGCGGTGCAAAGAACAAACAACATCGCTTGCTTCGCTTTGTTCAACTAAGAAACAAATGTTATGGCCACTGGCACCATGACAAATCATTCGCAAGTTATACGGTGAAAGCGCACTAAATACCCGTGCAGAGACACCAGATTGTTGTTCAATACCATTACCTACCAATGCGATCAACGCCAAACCATGCTTGATTTTGACTTCGCCCAGTTCACTGAGTTGGTCAATCACTTCTTGGCGCAATAAACATAATCCTGAATCGGTATCCGGCTGCGAACCAACCACATCAAGGGTGATAGCAACGCTGACCTCAGAGGTCGTGACCAAATCAACACTGATTTTGTGTTCAGCCAGTACCGCAAATACCTTGGCCAAAAAACCATAAGAATGCAACATGCTAAGGCTGGTGACGGTTAATAAGGTTTGATTGGCACGGGTGGCTAAGGCGCGGAAATTAGGCGCGGTACTGACTTCGCGCTTAATCCAAGTACCAGGCTTAGTACGATCGCGGCTTGAACCGACATACACACTGATATTTTGACGAATGGCAGGCCATAAAGTAGAGGGATGAAGTATCTTGGCACCAAAGGTTGATAACTCGGCGGCTTCACAAAAATTCAGTTCAGGAATTGAACGCGCATTAGGTGCCATACGAGGGTCTGTGGTATAAACGCCATCAACATCTGTCCAAATTTGCAGGTTATTGGCGTCAAGTGCTTCGGCAAATAAAGCCGCGCTATAATCACTACCACCGCGGCCTAGCGTGGTGGTTTTGCCATTTTCATCACTGCCGATGAAACCCTGAGTAACAACCACGTTTTGCTGACAACGGCTCAACAACCATTGTTCGGTCATGTGCTTGATTTGTTCTATTTGAGGTTCTGCGTGACCGCTAAAGCTGTCGGTTTGCATCACCGTTCTAGCATCAAATAACTCAGCATTAGGAATGCGTCTTCTCAGCACTTCGGTGAAAATCAATGACGATAATAACTCACCAAAAGACAATAATTCATCGACCAATTGCAGGCTGTGGGCCTTGGCAATCTGGGTAGATACTTTGGCCAATGACATCAACAAATAGTCGAGCTGAATTTTAGCGACTTTTTCATTGCTGATAGAAGCCAAGATATCGTTATGCTGCTCGGTGATTTGGCTAATGACTTGCTCGCGAGTGTCGTCAGTACATGTTGGTGAAGCCAAGGCCGTAAGCTTATTAGTAATGCCGGAGGAGGCGCTGACCACCACCAAACGAATATTTTCATCCGCCAGTATGATTTGTGCACATCGATCCATAGCGTCAAAATCTGCCATACTGGTGCCACCAAATTTGGCAACGTTAAAGGTATTCATATTGTTATAACCTGAATTGAGCGTGTAAAATGCCACACGAACCCTGATAGGGACATTCGTGGGTGTAAAAAATTAGGGGTATAGGGGCCTTGTTCAGGCCATCGGTTTTTGCTGGGCAGCAGATTGTGAGAGGATTGACAGGTCGACGCCATTGTCAGCGCTGTCATCTGTGGTGGTAAAGCTAAGCTGTGAGTATGTAAAATTCATTATCTTTCTCTCTCGAACGTATCCGTGAACATTGAGTGCAAATCAATTATCGCAAGCAATTTCGTTGTGTTCGGGGGAGTTTGGGGTATAAAGTAAGCAACGATAATCATCGTTGTTATCAAGACCACCAGAAACTCTCCACCATTATTTAATAGTGACAGTCGAGGGGATTCAGCCCACTCGCCCGGTATTGGTTTTATCAATTAAACCTAAATACCTCGGCGCTAATCCCCATTATTTGCATTCAATCGGATATTGATCTCCTCATGCAAACTACCTGGTTAACGCTCCTCTTCCGGCCCTTATTGGATAAGGGATGAGTGCAGTAGAACATTTAAATGCCAGCTGGTCAACCATTAATTGTTATACTTATATAATTACTTATTGCCAGTCCCTTAGAACTCTTTGCTATAATAAGCGTCTACTTATTAATCGCACGTCACTGAAGGTAGTTGATGATTAAACCATCGTTATTGATATTTTTGCTTAGCTGGCTAATGGCATTTAATGCTCATGGCTACGATCCTGAGATTGGCCATAAACCCCTGACCCTGCTGGCTTTACAAGCTTACCAAAGCTGTTTTGGTGAGTCTATTGATGGCCAAAAACGTCTATTACAAGGCAACTTGGCGATGGATCATGGCACGGGTTCTTTTAGCCCTGAGGATGAAAAAATTCCCGGGGCAATAACCCTCTTTCATCTGGTCACCCGCACCACCAATTGGCATTTTTATCACCCTGATAAAAGCGCTTTTTCAAAGCAAAAGAATGTCGAGAAATCGCATCAAAAACTGTGGCAAATGGCCATAGAGGGCGTGAAAAGTCAGACTCGCAATCATAATAAACAGTTGTTTTTAGGCGCATTATTGCATCTGACTGAAGACCTTAGTGTGCCCGCCCATGTGGTACCCGTTTACCATGGACCTACCACTGCACTTAACTGGTTTGGCGAGTTTGAACACCTGACTCAATACATGACAGACAAAGGCGCTGTTGACGGTTTTTGGCTGCTGCAAAAAATCTCTGATAACATTGATATCATGCCGCCCAATCAAACTAAGTTACTGACCGCCATCAAGCATCCTGGCAAGGGTTTTTGTCAGGGATTGATACCGACTCAGACACCCGATCAGATACGTTTGCATTTGGCTGGTAAAACGCTGGCATTGATAAACACCGCTATCCCCGCTTGCAACGGGGTCAAATGGTCTCGTTTTTGGCCTGCGGCAAACAGTGAAGACCGCTACTTTGGTCGTTATAATGTCGAAGCGGGTTTTCCACTGTTTGGCGAGGCTGGGGTGATCAGCGATAAACATGGTCAGGTTGGTTGTACGGTTAAACGCGATGATCAACGTTATCTCGATTTTATTTTTCAATTGCACCTTGAGGCGATAAAGGCGGATGTTAGATTGATGCGTTGGAGTGAAGGGGTTTGATAACAGCAGAATTCTGCGTTGCCTTGTGATATTTATCGTAGGGTGCTTTCGCGTAGCGAAATGCGAGGCACGAGCAGCACTGCGCACCGTAAACCATTCGTTATCGTTCAACCACATTCCAACCTGGTCCGTGACTGCTTGTTCAATGGTGCGCAATGCTCCTCGTAACCTCGGACCGTGCTACGCACGGGCACCCTTGTCGATAATTCACAGTATGCGGTCACTGATGATGCCCAATAACATTCAATCAAACCGCACCCGCATACCAACAAAAACCCGGCGGCCAATCAAGTCGTAGCTTGGATCATCTGTATACCCCGGTGGTACCTTGTCAAACACATTGCGCATACCCGCGTTTAACTGCACATTGTGGTTCAAGCGATAGACAAAAGACAGCTCATGGGTGGTTATCGAAGGTATCCAGTTTGGACTGACAAATTCAGCAGAATCATCAAATATAGGTTCATTAAGGACCTTCACTCTATCAATATAACGAGCATTCCAGTTAATCATGAGATCATCCAAATCATAAGTGATGGCCATTTTCAGTTGCCATTGGGGATCTTCCATCTCAGTGAACAGGTAAACCCGCTCTCTCCACGCCCTTTTGTTGCAACAATCGGCTGGCAAAAATATTCATATCAAGATCGCCCTTAAAGTTGAATACTTCAAATGTGCTTTTGATAAAACTACCGCTTTTTCTATTGAAATGCACAATTCAAGCCCTGAGTTGTTCCTCTACAAATATTCTGGTAATTCTCCGTTATCTAAATAATTTATTAAAGCTTCGTCTTCCAAAATTCCACGGTAAAAAATAGCTTCCCATCTATTCATT
>JBLGCB010000405.1:0-6266 GCA_047617105.1 Phenylobacterium sp.
TTAAATCACGATGTTACTAGCATTTGCGGAGATTTACGTGATTATGACGATACTCTTGCGCAATTTAAAGGTGTCGATCTGGTTTTTGGCGGTCCTCCCTGCCAAGGTTTCTCTGTCGCTGGAAAAATGGATCCACACGATGAAAGAAGCCAACTAATCTGGCATTTTTTCGACAAAGTAGAAGCCTTAAAACCAACCTCATTTGTCTGTGAAAATGTCAAAGCATTGGCGGTTAATAGTCGCTGGGAGCAAATTAAACAAGGATTAATCACAAAAGCCGAACAACTCGGATACGTCACGGCTTTAGTCTTGCTAAATGCATCAGATTTTGATGTGCCACAATCCAGGGAACGTATGTTTCTTATTGGCATAAAAACATCAGAAAGAAACATTAGCAGTATCGATTTTAAAACAGCTCTTTATGCTTCTTTGGAAAAAAAGAAGCAAAAACCTGCAACAATCTCAAGCCTAATCCATAAACTTGGTCCCGCCGGGAGTGAAAACAACAACCGTATTTGTTCTGCCATCATTACCTATGCCAAAAATCCAGTTCTGCGCAAAAGCGCTTATGCAGGTATGCTCTTTAATGGTGCAGGCAGACCAATCAACCCTCGCGGTGTCGCTCTAACCCTACCTGCTTCGATGGGGGGTAATAAAACCCCAATTGTAGATGAAGATGAAATATTTTCAGCCCAACCCAGTTATATCGAACAATACCACCACCAATTAAGAGATGGGACACCACCAAGAACAGGCATGGCCCCGCCAAGATTACGCCGGATAACCATAGATGAAGCTTTGGCGATACAAACATTCCCAAGCCATTATAAATTAGCAGGTAGCCAGAGCGCCATGTTCAGGCAAATCGGCAATGCAGTCCCCTGTCGTCTTGCACAAGTCGTAGCCCAAAGTGTGAATGAAGTACTAAACCTTGGTGTCAGCGCCTTTATTCATCATCAGTCATGAGTGCTTTCCCCCACGCTTCAGTGGGGTCCACCTACAATTGCTCAAACTCCCCATCCAGCGCATTTACTTGGTTATTTTCACGACATAATAAACGCAAAAAATTATCATTTCGTGCAAACCAAGCTTTAACTTCTTTGGCGTCAAACAACTGGGCAAACGCACTCAAGTCAAAGTGGCCGTCTTTGAATCCGTCGAAATTGACCACCCCATCAATGGCATCAAAATAATCGGCCATCGCGTCTTTAAGAAAATAAAAATCCATGCATTGTGGCTGTTGCCCTTTTACCCGAGCGGCAAAAAACATCATCAGGCTAACGCTTTGACCCATCACATACTCGATGCGATTATGCGCCACCGCCTTTTCATCGGCATCATGGCTCTGGGCCAACTTAAGCGCGACCTCTGATGCCTGCACAATTTCAGCAAATTTAAACAAAATAAAACTGGCCAGCTTATCATTAAGGGCAAAATCACCTTCGCGGGAATGGGGATAAAAAACCTTATGCAATACCCGGCTGCTCATACCCAGACGTTTCATCAACTCGGGCGGCATATGTTGATTAAATTGACTTATATGCAAATAATGATTAGCAAACGTGGTTTGCTGTTGCTGCGACAACATTTGTTGTTTGAGCAATGCGGTGCGTTGATTGGAGATGAGCAGCGCCAGTGACGGGATCACCAAGACCAGAAAAAGTAGCGGTACCTGAAAGTAATCAATCGCAAAAGCCAGCCCTTGCGGTGTTGGGGCAAAGATTAAACTGCCATCAGCAGTGTTGTAGATTAAAAAAGCCAACCACACGGCCAGACCCAGCGGGATAATCACTGCCAACCAGAACGACGGCAATTTCATTAAACGGTGTTCGACAGACATGACCTTTGACCTTTGGACGCTTCGGCCGGGTATCATAATAGAAAATGGTGGCGACTGGAAGGTTCTAGGAGATATGAGGAGGTATTAGCAGCTGGAAAGTTGTTGGTGGTCAACATTTCAAACCACCAAATATCCCTTTGCCAAATCCCGCAGTTGAGCAAGCTCCAACCGAAAACAAGTTGAGATCAATAAAAATTTGCAGCAAGCCATATTTTTATTAATCCATCCCAACCAACGAATCGAAGCATCTTTATACTCAACCACGAGATCTGGTTCTCCCTGTGTATTAGGGGGCTAGCCCTGAACACCTTTTTTTGGGCATCCTGCCCCCAAACAAAACCCCACCTTGGTGCTTTGCGTTAGATCATAATCCGTTATTTTTTCCCTTAATTACCTATTCCATGTCTCCCAACCTTGGTATGACTTCCTTTACTTACTCCTATAAAAACAACTTCCCTTTATACAGCTTCCCTTTATACGACTTCCTTTTTACAACGTCCTAGTGACTTTTCCCTTTAGCGGTTAACCCCGCTGAGTCAGTAGGAGCATATTATCGAAGCTCAGACATATCTGTTATCAATTATCCGTCAAAAACTGTTAATAATCAGACTATGAAATTTATTTCTTACTTATCAATGAGTTAAAAACAAACTAATCGACTGTGAAATTTTGCACACGGCACGATTATGCTAGTCATGACTTGAATTTAACAAACCATGACCAGCAGGAAAAAAGTACAAATACGAGAATGAAGAAATACAAAAAACACACTATACTTAAATCTGCATCCAACTATGCATCCAACTAGGCACTGCGCCGTTATGAGACAACACGCCCTAGATCAAAATCTGAGAACAACCTAAAACTTATGCAAAAATTGTCATCCGTTTTTATCTACCTTTTCACCACCCTATTGTCACCCACGCTGTGGCTTGTTTTGTGTTTACTATTACCCATGCCAACATGGGCTAAACTCAGCGCCTTTCATTTTGATAACCTGACCAATGTCCCGGGGCTACAAAATCTATTTACCCTCAAGGTCATTCAAGACCCACAAGGTTATATCTGGGTCGCCACTCAGGATGGTTTGTTTCGCTATGATGGTTATCACTTCAAAGCCTTTTATAATCACCCTGATGATCCCACTTCGCTGTCTGACAATTACGTGCAAACCCTATATGTTGATAAACAACAACGGTTATGGGTAGGCACCCAAAACGGCCTCAATTTACTCGACCACAAAACCTTAAAGTTCAAACGTTATATTCATCGCCCACAAGTGAGCAACAGTTTATCTAATGACTATGTCATGAGCATCAGCGAACGTCATGACGGTTTGTTATGGGTCGGCACTTTTGGCGGTGGACTCAATTTGTTCGACCCTAACACAGAATCATTTAGCCACTTTATGTATGATAAGGATGACCCGACCAGCCTCAGTAATAACCGCATTTACACCCAAATAACCGACCATCAGGGCGATTTATGGGTCGCCACTCGCGATGGCGGGCTGAACCGTTTAAATCACAAAAGTGGCATTTTTACACGTTATCAACACGACCCAAACAACCCCAACAGCCTCAGCCATAATAAGATTTATGCGCTTGTTGAAGACGCCGATAACATCCTCTGGGTCGGTACCCGTGGCGGCGGGTTAAATCGATTCAATCGTCAAGACAACACTTTTACCCACTTTCGCCATGATGCCGATGATATTTACAGCCTTGGCAGCGACCATGTTTTCGCCCTATTTGCCGATAAAAACAATGCTTTATGGGTCGGTACCCAAGAAGGTGGTTTAAACCTGCTAGACAAGCAAACCCACCGCTTCAACCGCTATCAATCCAATCTACAAAACAACGCCAGCCTAAACAACAATAACGTCATGTCCATCACCCAAGACCAAACCGGTTTGCTGTGGGTTGGCACTTTTGGCGGTGGTATCAGCAAGTTCGACCCTGACAGTAAACGCTTTGGCCTGATGCGACACAATCCAAATAATCCCGACAGTATCAGTTCTAATGAAGTGCGTGCCATTTTCAAAGATAAGCAAAATCAACTATGGATAGGCACAGGTCGCGGCCTCGACCGTTATGACCCACTTAATGATCGCTTTGACCATTTTAATCACCAGCCCAATAATCCACAAAGTCTGGCCAGTAACCATGTCTCCGCCATTTATCAAGACTTGACTGGAGATATCTGGGTTGGCACCCGCACCAACGGCCTCAGTCGCTTCAACCAGCAAAGTCAAACTTTCAAACACTATTGTAATCAAAGTGGCGATAACAGCAGTTTAAGTGATGACATTATTCGCACTATCCATCAAGACCAACGCGGCAACCTGTGGGTGGGCACCAGTAATGGTCTCAACCGATTTAACCCCAAAACCAATAGCTTTACCCGTTACCATCATGACGCTGATGATCCCGACAGTATCACCGCCGATACGGTTTATGTGTTATACAGCGATCGCCGAGGCTGGTTATGGGCAGGTACCTCAGAGGGGCTGAATTTATTCAATCATGAAAACGGTAAATTCATCCGTTACCAACATATTGTCGATCAACCCAATAGCTTAAGTCATGACGCGGTCTATTCCATCTACCAAGACCCACAAGGACTATTTTGGCTTGGCACTGGCGGCGGGCTGAATAAGTTTGATCCCAACAAACGCTCTTTTATTCATTACCGCCAAAAAGATGGTCTCTCCAGTGATGGCATCTTTGCGGTTTTACCAGATAAAACTGGCAAGCTATGGCTCGGCGTCGGCGTCGGCGAACAAAGTATTTCAGTGCTCGATCCCCTCACTGGCGAGATTAAAAATAACATTGGCGCAGCAGCCAATTGTAATTCTGGTTATAACGTCTATTTTGGCGCTTCCGACGGACAGTTATTTTTTGGCGGTGATGGTTACTGTGCTTTTTACCCTGAACAAGCCGCCAGTGCGGGTCAGCCACCGGCGCTGGTTTTCACCGATTTCAGAATTCTCAATAAAAGCACCCTACTGCACACCACCACCTCGCCCTCACCTTTAACCAACGTCATCAACCACACCCAATCCGTCACCCTCAGTCATCTAGAAAATATACTATCTTTTGAATTTTCGGCACTGCATTACACCGATCCCCCCAATAACCGTTACCAATACAAGCTAGAAGGCTTTAATAAAGATTGGATTGAAACGGCAGCCGACAATCGTCGTGCTACCTTCACCAATCTTGCACCGGGCGATTACACTTTTCGGGTGAAGGGCAGCAATAATGAAGCGCTGTGGAATCCACAAGAACGAATGATTAAACTGACCATCAAACCTGCGCCTTGGCATACTTGGTGGGCTTATACCGCCTATACCCTGCTCATTAGTTTGCTGGTCGGAGTGATTGGCTGGCAACGCCATCAACGAGGACAGGCACTGATTTTGGCCAAAAACAATGCAGAAAAAGCCAACGAAGCCAAAAGCACCTTTATCGCCAATGTCTCTCATGAAATTCGAACCCCGTTAAATGCAGTGCTCGGTTATGCCCAAATGCTCAGCCGTGATCAAGCTCTCAACCCAGACCAACGCAGCAAACTCGACATCATCGAAAAATCTGGCAGCCATTTACTCAACCTTATCAATGATATTCTCGATATATCTAAAATCGAAGCCAATGCCATGTCGCTGGCCACGGTGGATTTTGAGTTGGTCACCTTAGTTGAGGGCATTGCCGTGATGTTGGCGGGTCGTTGTGAAGAAAAAAAGCTCAACTGGCAACTGATCAATCACTGCGATGACTTTATTTCGGTGCATGGCGACCAGTGTAAACTGCGCCAAATATTGATTAACCTGCTGGGCAATGCAGTCAAGTTTACCAGCGAAGGTACGGTGACATTAACCCTGTCCAGCACCGGCCCCAACAGCTACCACTTTGAAGTCAGCGACAGCGGTCCGGGCATTGAAAAAGCCCATCAGAGCGATATTTTTAATGCTTTTGGTCAAACATCCTACGGCGCAAAACATGGCGGTACCGGATTAGGTTTGGCCATTGCCAGCAATCAAGTCAGCCTAATGGGCGGTCGATTAAAGCTTAAATCAACCCTAGGCACAGGCAGCCAATTTTACTTTGCCTTGCAACTGCCGCCCGCCAAAGGGGTGATTGATACCCGACAATCAAGATCTCGTCAGGCCCTTAAACTGGTCACTGGGGTCAAACTGGCGGCACTGGTGGTGGATGATATTTGGGAGAATCGCAATATCCTCAAACTGATGTTAGAAGATATTGGCATTGACGTGAGTGAAGCGAGTCATGGCAAAGAGGCGCTGGACACATTACATCAGGCTGAGTCTTTGCCTGAACTGGTGTTTATGGATATTCGGATGCCACAAATGGACGGGTTAACCGCATTAAAACAAATCCGTCTCGACTTTGGCTCTCGTAGCCCC
>JBLGCB010000406.1:0-6238 GCA_047617105.1 Phenylobacterium sp.
AGCGACTCGTGAATGGGTCACCATGGTGATCAGTTCATCACAAATGCTGCTTGATTTTGAATTACAGGGATGAATTAACAATTCGTAACCCTGTCTTTTACATTCAGATAAAATACCATTTTGCATTTCGATAACATAATACGCATTGGGGTTATCGTAAATAAACGCAATGGTATAAGATTTGGTGCCTGCCAAGCTTCTGGCTGCTAGGTTTGGTTGGTAATGCAATTCGTCGATGGCTGCCTGAACTTTTTCTCGGGTGGCCTGACGCACAGATACTTCATTATTGATCACCCGAGAAACGGTCTTGATTGATACCGCGGCCCGCTTGGCAACATCGTTAATGGTGATTTTCATAATACTGCGATCCTCTGTGCTGAGCTTTGCTCTGCTGTGTTTTGATATGCTTCTTTATTTCCCGTAACTATTCAGCGCACTTATCTTTTGCACCATAACGGCGTTATTTTTGTACTCAAACAGTGACATATGACCTATATGAGACTATTTTTCGTGCGTCTATTGTCAGGCGAAAGTGTCTTGTTTTGATAACAAATCTAATCGAGCTGAACAGTTACATTTTTTTAATATGTTGTCGTTGGCTATAAAACAACACCAGACGACTATTGGCTTTTAGCTTAGGGCTTAACGACTTTGCAAGCAACTGGAAACTGACTTTTGAGGCGAAAAATGGCAAAATGATTTGAAATATCAATGTTATTATGACGTTTTATTAACAATTGACAGCGATGTCATTTCAGTTTAAGGTAGTCACAAGGTCTCTTGAGCCATTTATTTCTAATCGGGTTGTCATTTTGCCGATGTATGATGGATAATTGGGTTTTTACAAAAAAATAGTTACGAGTGGAATATTTTATGACAGATCGCACTTTATTACCAAGTTGGAAACATCTACAGCAGCATGCCGAAGTTATGCAGGCATCGCACATGAATGAACTTTTTAGTCAAGACAATCAACGCTTTGATCGCTTTTCGATTAACTTGCCTCGCTTACTACTGGATTATTCAAAAAACTTGATCAACCAAGAAACGGTTGACTCGCTGATGCAACTGGCTCGTGATGTTGATGTGGAGCAGTGGCGTGAAAAAATGTTCGCTGGTGAACGAATTAATTTCACCGAAGACCGTCCGGTATTACACGTTGCTTTACGTGACCGTTCACAAAAACCTTTGATTGTTGATGGTGAAGATGTCAGCGCCCAGGTGCGGGTTGAATTGCAGCAAATGGAAAGTTTTGTTGAAACCGTGCGTCAAGGTCGATGGAAAGGTTATTCTGGCAAACGTATCACCGATATCGTCAATATCGGCGTGGGTGGTTCAAACCTCGGCCCACAGATGGTGACCGAAGCATTGAAAAATTACAGTGATAACAGTGTTTCTGTGCATTATGTATCTAATGTTGACGGTGCTCAGATTGCTGATACGCTCAGACCATTAAACCCAGAAAAAGTTTTGTTTGTGGTTTCTTCAAAGACCTTCACCACAACTGAAACCATGACCAATGCTGGTACTGCGATGAACTGGTTGGTATCGTCTTCTTTCGATAAATCAGCGGTTGCAAAGCATTTTGTTGCGGTGACAGCTAATAGTGAAAATGCCATTAATTTTGGTATTCACCCAGACAATATTTTCAAACTGTGGGATTGGGTAGGTGGTCGTTATTCGTTGTGGTCAGCGATTGGTTTGCCAATCGCATTAGATTTGGGTTTTGATAAGTTTATTGAACTGCTTGAAGGCGCTGATGAAATGGACAGACATTTCACAGAGACGCCGTTGGAGCAAAATGCACCCGTGATTTTGGCGCTGTTGAGTGTTTGGAACTGTACGTTCTTGGGTTCTAAATCTCAAGCAATATTACCTTATGACCAAACGTTGCATATGTTATCTGCTTATTTGCAGCAGGCCGAAATGGAAAGTAATGGTAAGTCTGTAACTTGGACAGGTGACCCGGTTGACTACCCTACTGTGCCTTCAATCTGGGGTGAGTTGGGGATCAATGGTCAGCACGCATTTTATCAATACCTACACCAAAGCAACAACATCGTACCAGCTGACTTTATTGGTTCGGTAGACAGTGTGACGCCAGTACAAGGGCATCATGAAACCTTGATGGCTAACTTCTTTGCCCAGACTCAAGCATTGATGGTGGGTGTTGATGAAGAGCAGGTTAGAGCCGATCTCAAGGCGAAAGGTCGTGGCGAGGCGAAAATTGATCAGCTTGCACCGCATAAGGTTCATAAAGGTAATCGGCCGACCAATACCATATTGTTAAAGCAGATTGATCCAAAAACCTTGGGTAATTTGATTGCCTTATATGAGCATAAGATTTTTGTTCAGGGTATTGTGTTGCAAATCTGTTCTTTCGATCAGTGGGGGGTTGAACTGGGTAAAGGTTTGGCGGCCAATATTCAAAAAGAACTGGCCCCAGATGCGCCGGTTGGCGATCATGATAGCTCAACCTCTAATTTGATTGCTTATTACAAGTCAGTTAAGAAAACATTGTAAACTGTTAATCGCAAATAGCTAACCCCCGGTTTTTGATGGCAAAAATCGGGGGTTTTTCTTTTTTAAAGCTCCAAAAATGTCGCAATCTCATCCAACTGCGCTATCCCGTCGTGATAACCCAATTTAATTAACTCCTGGGTATAACTTTGTTCAAACAACAGATAACTCACTAGGCTAGATTCGCTGTGCTGATCAACGCCGACGATGCTTAAAATCCAACGCACGGCCATCGGTAGGTCGAAATAAAAGTCGCTGGCAATCGAATTAAAGTTGTGGCTGGGGTTGATGACCATGCTTTCAATTTGGGTTAAATCGGTGGTTTGGTTTTCTGGCGGGATGAGCTTTAAGGTTTCGTTGATTCGCTGCATCCGCTCAATGTCGGCGGTGAGTGTATCGGAGAATATGGTATCGAGTAAATGGCCTGCCATATATGCCACGTCAGGGTGGTGGGGGTTTTGGCCATAAAACTTAGTTTCCTCAGGTTGTTCAACCCCGATAATAAACAGCTTTTGCGCCCCCAGATGAATCGCCGGACTCAATGGTGATAATTGATGCACCGAACCATCGCCATAATAGCGTTGTTTTATTTTAACAGAAGGGAAGACCAGCGGAATGGCTGAAGACGCCATTAAATGATCAATGCTGATGTCTGTTTTGAGTCCTTTTCGTCGTGCTCTGGTCCAGGCATCATGTTGATCGGATTGAAAAAAGCTGATCGAATCACCGTCAGAATAAGATGATGCTGAAATACAAAGCGCATCAAGATAACCTCGATGAATATTGCGGTCAATTCGTTTTAAATCGAGCAATTGATTGAGCAAGGTATTTAATGGTGCATTATCAAATAAGCTGCCAGGTTGTTTATTGGCGTAATCCGCCTGAAAATTTGAGAAGATCCCCCGAGCCAAGTGACCGAAAACTCCGCGAAAATCACAGTTGTAGATTTTTTTGGTGGTGAAGTTTTTCCATGCCCATTCGAGCTTTTTCACCCCCAGATGATAACTGGAAGCGTAACAAGCCAATTGCGTGGCATTGATAGAGCCTGCTGAAGTGCCGCAGATGATATCAAACGGCGCTTTATGGTTTCGGGGTAATAGCGTGGTAATGGCTTTTAACAGACCCACCTGGTAGGCGGCTCTGGCACCACCACCGGTCAAAATCAGTGCTATTTTAGGTTTTTGTTTTTTTATGGCGTTCACCGCTTAACTTTTTTTAATTTTGTTGAAACATATAAGATGCTAAATCATATTTGCAGAAAAAAAGATTTTTTTCATTCTGTTATAAGCAAATTATAGCGATTTAATTTATGATTACTTAATCAATGACTTAAAATTTTGCAGCGATTAACATTTTAAGTCCTTATTCAGGTCAAACAGGCGATAAAAATGACGGATAGCGAAGAAAACAAGGCAACTGATGCGGTTGATAGTGTAGCGGAAGAAGGGGCGGCAAGTAAAGCGCCTAATACCGGAATGATTTTAGGGGCCGCCTTGGTCGTGATTGTCGGTGGTTTTGCCGCATGGTCATTACTCAAAGAAGAACCCGCGCCAATTGAACCACCACCGCCGGTGGTTAAGCCAATAATAGAACCTGAGCCAGAACCCGAACCTGAGCCAGAACCGGAGCCAGAACCCGAGCCGGAGCCAGAACCTGAGCCGGAACCAGAACCTGAGCCAGTTAAACCTGAAGTGGTATTGCCAGCGTTGGCACAAAGCGACACCCCAGTTTTCAAAGAATTGACTGATATGTCATGGCATCATGATTTTGCCGCATTGTTTGTCAACAAAGACATTATTCGTCGTTTTGTGGTGTTTGTCGATAACATGGCGTCGGGTACGATTGTGCGTGAATTCGCGTCGTTTAAGCCGCCTGTGGGGCGTTTTAAAGTCAACGAAATCGAAGACAGCACATTTATCGATGAGAGTAGCTTTGAACGCTATGACGTGTATATGGCCATCATCACCTCTACTGAGCCAAAAGAGTTGGTGAAGCTTTACAACAAATACAAACCGCTGGTGAAAGAGGTTTATGACGAAATCGGTTATCCTGATCATGATTTCACCGATACCTTGTTACAGGCCATTGATCATGTGCTTGAAACACCGGTGGTAGATGGTCGAGTCGAACTGGTCTCGCCTAAAGTGATGTATGACTTTAAAAACGAAGAGTGGCAGTCGTTGACCCATGTACAAAAACAGGTGTTGCGACTTGGCGCAGATAACGTCAAAAAACTAAAACCGTTGTTAAGACAATATCGCAGTTTGTTGGCGCAATAACACGTGACAGGGCGGGGGCTTTTGATAGCCAGCCCGCCGCCCACTATTAACATGATAAACGATGATGATTGAAGTCCCCTCAGATAACCTTTCGCCAAAATCTGCTAATGCATTCTCAAAATGGTTGGGCCGTACTGGTCTGGCCATGATGGGGTGGCAGGTGGATGGCATGTTTTTAAATCAAAAGAAATACATTGTGGTGCTGGCGCCTCATACATCCAATTGGGATTTTGTTATCGCTATTGGTGTTTTGCTGGCTTCAGGTTTAAAAATTTCCTTTTTGATTAAACACAGTTTGTTCTTTTGGCCGTTTGGTGTTTTTCTGAGAAAAGTCGGTGGTATTCCGATTGACAGAAAATCTGCCCATGGTGTAGTGGGGGAGATTGTGACCCATTTTAACGCTGAAGAAGCGTTGATTGTTGCACTGGCACCGGAAGGCACGCGAAAGGCGGTTAAACAGTGGAAAACCGGCTTTTTGCATATGGCCAGTGAGGCACAAGTGCCCATTTTGCCCGTCGCTTTTGATTATGACCATAAAACCCTTCGAATCGGCAGTGCGGTAGTGGTCAGTGGCGATGTAGAGGCTGATTTATCAACAGTAAAAGCCTTTTATAAAGGCATTCGGCCAAAGAATGTGCAAGTAAACGATATTAAGGCAAAATAACTGAATATAGCGCTTGATCAATCCGCCAGGATTGGTAATAATGCGCTCGCTTTCAAGCAAACGCCCTTTGAAGGGTATAGATTGAAGCAACTCAATGGTAACTCCATTGGTCCTCTCGCAATGATAACAGGTGAACTCGGCCAGGCCCGGAAGGGAGCAACCGCAGCTTGTGACTCATGTGCCGGGATGTGCTAGTGGGGTTGCCACCCAACACCTCCTCCGCTTTTTTATTATCCCGAACATGTTCTTTCAATTATGAATCCCACTCTGTGATTATTATTATCAGTTCGAAAGTGAATGTCACTGATTGGTTATTATCCCCCAGACTCTGATATTTTTCATATATTCGATTTGCCATCAAAATGGATATCCCCGGCGAGGGATGGTGATTTTTGGTTTTTAGCGTGGGCTGAGGGTTCTAAATCATTGATTTTGTTTGTGATGATAACAATGTTGTCAGGCAGTTCTTGCTCGATACGGTGAGCAAACTCTGTCAGCTTGGGTTCTGCAAATGTATAAAGTCATGCGTCCTGGTTGGTTGCATCATTTACTCGCAAGATGCGACCAAGCACTTGTCTGAAATCGAGTTCTGTTTTTACCCGGCTCAGGTGACAACAAACTTGTCGTCTTGGAATGTCAGTGCCTTCGCTGATCATGCCCACACTGACAACCCATTGGATGTAATCACATTGTATTTTATTGGCTAGGCCAAAGTAGCGTGAGAGGGGGATTGGCGCTTTGTCTGTAAGCCATGGGGTGCCAGTTAATGCAAGGG
>JBLGCB010000407.1:0-6209 GCA_047617105.1 Phenylobacterium sp.
TCGCTAAAGTCACCGACACCAAAAATCTAGTTAGTCATAAACCAACCGTTGCTTTCTTGGGATAGGATGGCCACAGGGACGTTTAAATCGCTAAAGTCACCGACACCAAAAATCTAGTTAGTCATAAACCAACCGTTGCTTTCTTGGGATAGGATGGCCACAGGGACGTTTAAATCGCTAAAGTCACCGACACCAAAAATCTAGTTAGTCATAACCCAACCGTTGCTTTCTTGGGATAGGATGGCCACAGGGACGTTTAAATCATTAAAGTCACCGACACCAAAAATCTAGTTAGTCATAACCCAACCGTTGCTTTCTTGGGATAGGATGTGCGAAGGGCGGGCCACAGGGACGTTTAAATCGCTAAAGTCACCGACACCAAAAATCTAGTTAGTCATAAACCAACCGTTGCTTTCTTGGGATAGGATGTGCGAAGGGCGGGCCACAGGGACGTTTAAATCATTAAAGTCACCGACACCAAAAGCCTAGTTAGTCATAACCCTATCACCCCCTCAAGCCCATCACAATTCTCCACCAAGTAATCAGGTTCATTAGCGTATCGACCTGATCTTTCAAATCGATTTTTTTCGGCACTCCCCATCAATGGCCACATGATTGGGTTCGTTGTCACCGTTACTTTGGTGACATCCATAAACTTTTGCTATGCTTATCAAATAGTATTAAGTGAGGCGCTACACGATGTTCAAGCAGATGACTATGGCGGGATTAGTATTGGGCTGTTGTTTTCAATTAAGTGCTGATGATTCTCAGGAACTTCATTCCATTTATAGCCTTTCATTGGAAGAATTAGCGCAGCTATCTCTAGTGACCGCAGCTTCTGGTTTTGAGCAAAAAGTCAGCCGGGCCCCCGCCACGGTGACGGTGATCACCAGTGAAGAATGGCAGGCCAAAGGGGCACGTTTATTGGCTGATGTGCTGGCGACGGTACCAGGGTTTCATATTGGTAAACCCCAAGGCGTGGCTACTCATAGAAAATTTACTATTCGTGGATTATCTGGTTCTTCTTCTACCCAAATTAAGTTGTTGATAGATGGCGAACCTTTGGAATATATGCAAAGCAGTGGTTTATTTACTGGCTTTGGCATGCCATTAACTGCGTTTAAGCGTATCGAAGTGATTAAAGGCCCCGGTTCTGCGGTTTACGGGGCTGATGCATTTGCTGGGGTGATTAATCTAGTGTCGTATCAACATGCGGATGATATGCCATCACAAGTGGGCGCTCGTATAGGGAGTTTTAATACCGCCGATATTTTTGCCCGTGATAGCTTTAGCCTTGGCGAGTCTCATATTCAGTGGGCATTGGATTATAGTCGCTCTGATGACGATAAAAATCGAATTGTTAATACTGATTTACAAACGTTTTTTGATGATATTTTTGGCACATCAGCATCACAGGCACCAGGGCCGATTGATGAGCATTATCAAATATTGACCTTTATGGCGAAATGGCAATGGCAAAATTTAAATGTTGATTACTTTAGCTGGCATAATTTTGATTTTGGTCATGGAGCAGGCGTCGCGCAAGCATTGGACCCATCAGGAGAAGGCGAGGTTTATGCAAATTCTTTGAATGCACAATATGATTTTAGCGATTTCGTTACTGGTGAATTGACGGCGTTGTTAAGTTATAAGAAACAAATGTCAGACGACTATTTAAGGGTATTTCCACGGGGGGCGGTATTACCCATTGGCCCTAACGGCAATGTTAATTTTGCCAATCACGAGGGAGTGACGCTGTTTGAAGACGGTTTTATTGGCCATCTTAATCCCGTAGGCGATTCAACCACTTTTCGTTTAACCCATTTATTTCATTTATCTGAGCCACACTTATTTCGTTGGTCATTAGGTTATGAAGAGCAACGACTCAGAATCCGGCAGCGCAAGAATACCGGGCCGAGTGTATTAGATGGTTCAGAAACGGTAGTTACTGATGCGCTCACCGATATTACGGGTACCCCTTATACCTATTTACCCAATGTTGATCGCCACTTTTACTACTTATCATTACAAGATGAATGGCAAATCACCGCCAAAATGCAATTGTCGCTGGGATTGAGGCATGATGATTATTCTGATTTTGGTACCACAACCAATCCCCGTTTAGGTTTTATTTGGCAAGCATCGGATAGCGTCACCCTGAAGTTATTTGCTGGCTCTGCATTCAGAGCGCCTGCGATTGGTCAGTTATATACTAGAAGTAATCCGGTGACGACTGGTAATCCTGAGTTAGGACCAGAGACCATCGATACTTTAGAGACTGGCTTCAATTTTGAGTATTTGGTAACCAACAATCTGACTTTATCACTGAGTATGTTTGATTATCATGCTAAAGATCTCATTGCTTATGCACCGACAGAGCAGATTCAGGGTAATTTGGCGCAAAATATTGGTGAACAAAAGGGCCGGGGTGGGGAGTTTTGGTTAAAGTGGAAGCCACAAAGCAATATGACAGTCGATTTTAGTTATTCGCTGTTGTCGGCCGATGATAAAGCGGGCGTTACGATTGCCGATATAGCCAATAAAATGGCTTACCTTGGTGTCAACTGGCAAATCAACGCCGATTGGTATTGGAATATTGATGGTAAGTGGATTGCCGATCGTGCTCGCTCAGAAATCGATGCCAGAGCAAAGTTGGCTAATTACACTTGGGTGACAAGCAAGCTTGAGCGTAAAAATATCATTGAAGGTTTGTCTGCTGCGCTGGTGGCAAAAAACCTGTTTGACCAAGATGCTAAAGAGCCGAGTGATGGCACCATTGCCGATGATTATCCGTTACCTGGTCGGCAATTATTGTTTGAATTGGTGTATGTGTTTTAATCACTTGTTCTTCCACTGGGTTACAGGCTGATTAGACGATAAGCTGAGATGCGGTCCAACTCGAGGGCATTTTATAAAAAGATTCGGGGAATTATTAACCAAAATACGCCCCAATCACCCGCTCAAGCTCAGCACAACTCTCCACCAAGTAATCAGGCTCATACGCCGCCAGCGCCTGCTTTGAATTATAACCCCAACAGACCGCCACCACCGCTATCCCGGCTTTTCTCGCCGCCTGAATATCTCTTATCTCATCGCCAACATACAGCGCCCGCTTGATTTTCTGTTTTTTGAGCGCCTGTTTTAACGTTCTGCCTTTGCCCGATAGGCGAATATCGCTGTAAATAAAGTCCATTGGCACTAGGTTATGGCGCTGCTGAAAAGCTTTAATCACTTGCGCACCATTGGTGGTGACAATGCCTAAGCTGTAATGTTGGCTTAATTGTGCAAGCAAAGCAGATACCCCTTGGTGTAAAGGAATAGAGTCAACCTGGTCTTTTAACAGCTTTTTACCAGCAGCCATTACCAGCGGTATTTTATAAGGCGCAATACCAAGATCACTGAGGATTTTTGTCAGCGGCAACTCCTTTAATCGTTTAAGGTCGTCACTGTCGATAGATTTAAAGCGGTATTTTTTCGCCAGCACATTCATCACCCGATGACTCGTGTCGAAGCTGTCGGCCAAGGTGCCATCGAAATCAAAAATCACTGCGTTTTTATTCATGGTCGCTTTCTGGTTTTGCATTGGTCATTGGCAGTTCAGTCCCTAACTCAACCTTTAACTCGACCTTTAACTCGACATCAGGCGAAAAGCCAAATAGCCTTGCCCCGACAATCCAAAACAGCCAACAAATCACGCCAAAAAATAAATAACCAGTGAAACCCAGCACAGGCATTTCAAATACCAAAAGTTGATGGACGTAGGGCAAGTCATAATGCCAAAAATTAGGGTTGTTTGGTGCACTCCAAAAATTCCACATTTCCCAGGTGAGGCTGTTACAAGTGGTAGCGATGGCAATAAGCATTACCGGACGCCAGTCTCCTTGAGCAATGGGGTGCAGTGGTGTCCAGATACCTGACAGTGCCAGTATGGTCGCACTGACCAGCAAAGGTCCCAGCCAAATCATCCAGAATAATAAATCGTACCAGATGCTGGTGATCACACTGATCACTAAACCGTTGAGTAAAATGGCCCATAGTGCCTGACGAGACAGTGTTACTTTTGGCCCTTGGGCATAACGAAGGCCGATGGCCGGTATGGTTTGCAATAACTGATACCAGATAAATACCGAAGGCCAAACCGTGCTGAATGTGATGGCTGACCAGATATAAGTTTGTGGTGACGGCAACAAATCAAGGTAAGGATAATACCAGTTTTGCATCACAAAAAAGTTAAGATATTCGAAGTAATACCAGCCAAATATTGACTGAATGGCACATAAAAACAGCAGATAAGGGCGTGATGATATAAATGATACCCCCTGATTACGTCGATAAACAATACCGTCTAAAAATAAGATGTAACCCCACCACAAAGGCACAAACGTCAGATGTTTGACCATACCTAGGCTGTCGAACTGCCCCCACATCACTATCCAGCTTAAACCACCAACAACGGCACCAATCTTTGACCAGATGGGCCAAGCTGGCTTAGTTGTCGGTTTGCTTTTTGACTGGCGAGTGGGTGGCTTAAAGCCAAACCAGCGGGGAAATAATACAAACGACCACAGTAATATGGCGACACAGGTTAAAAAGACAAATATCGGCAGACTGAATCCTGGCGGATCCATCACCTTTTCGGCCAGCAACGAGAACCCTGGCGGTAAGCCACCCCATTTTATCAAACCACCAAGCCAGGGTAAGGTGATTAGGGTGATGATTAATAGCAGTAAAATCGCTTTTTGTTTGAAGTTAGCGTTCATTGTTATGGTCTTTTTCAGGCATTGCTGCTATTTGCACACAGTGCTCAGGCGAACCTGTATCACCAAAGCGGCGGTTGCGATTGGCAAAATGCTCAATGGCATTATCAAACTCAGCGGTGCTGAAGTCTGGCCATAAAGTGTCGCTGAAATGATATTCAGCATACGCGCATTGCCAAATCATAAAATTGCTTAGGCGTTTTTCACCGCTGGTGCGGATCAGCAAATCTACCGGGGGGCAATCACCAGTATCTAAAGCCTGCTCTAAGGTTTTATCGTCAATTTGATTAAAGTCATAATCTTGTTTGGCGAGTTTTTTGATGGCTCTGAGTATTTCGTCTTTACCGCCATAATTGACGGCGAGTTTTAATTTCATACCCCTATTATTACGTGATAACATTTGCGCATTTTTAACCAAAAAACGGGTTTTCCGTGATAATTTGCTTTGATCGCCAATCACACTAAAGTTTACCCCACGTTTAATAAAGGCAAGAATTTCGGTTTCGAGGTATAAATTGAAGATTTTAAAAATACTGAATACTTCATCAGCAGGGCGGATCCAGTTTTCAGTTGAAAAAGCATATAAAGTCAACACTTTGACATCGGCATCAATGGCCGCATGAATGATGTTCATGCAGGTTTTTGCCCCTGCTTTATGGCCATCTTTACGTGGTAAATCACGCTGGGTCGCCCAGCGCCCATTGCCATCCATGATAATGCCGATATGTTGTGGTTTTGCCATGTCTTTTTGTAACTGTTCAGCGCACTCATCTTTCACACCATAACGGCGTTATTGTCGTACTCAAACAGTTACATATGACTTATATGCGCCTATTTTTCGTGCGGCTCTTTTCGCGAAGAAAGGCCTTGTTATGAGTGAAATCTAAGCACGCTGAACAGTTACAACCTTTGTTCTATTGCACAGTGCTGCCATCATAACGTAAAACGCACTCGGTGGTTCGTTATTTCGGTGGTTCGACATTTCGATGGCATTAACGGCCGTCATTACTTCGGTGACATCCATAAACCTTTGCTATGCTTATCAAATAGTATTCAGTAAGGCGCTACACTATGTTGAAACAAATGACTACGGTGGGATTACTATTGGGCTGTTGTTTTCAATTAAATGCCGATGATTCTCAGGAACTTCACTCCATTTATAGCCTCTCATTAGAAGAATTAGCGCAGCTATCGCTGGTGACCGCGGCTTCTGGTTTTGAACAAAAAGTCAGCCGGGCACCCGCCACGGTGACGGTGATCACCAGCGAAGAATGGCAGGCCAAAGGGGCACGGTTATTGTCTGATGTGCTGGCGACGGTGCCGGGGTTCCATGTTGGTAAACCTCAAGTAGATTATACCCATAACAAGTTTGTCATCCGCGGATTATCAGGCTTTACTTCCAGTCAGATTAAATTGTTGATTGATGGTGAGCCTCTGGAATTTATGCAAACC
>JBLGCB010000408.1:0-6188 GCA_047617105.1 Phenylobacterium sp.
GGAGCGAGATATTAATGGCTTGAGGCTTGCGTGTCAACAACCCATTCGAGTTTTATTTCAAATTTATGCCATTCGGCGATTCTTTATTCGTTTCTCGCTCAAAAAGCCATAAATTACGTGGTTGATGGTTCAACCTGGCTTAATCGGCCTAAGTTACGAGAAAACTTTGCCAGGGGTGGCTAATCAGGCTTGGGTTTATCTAAAAAGGCGAACCCGGTGCACAAAATAACGATTTAGTATTCGTGTTAGAATTCGTGAAAAATAAATCAAAAAAAGCTTGATGTTTAAAAAAGGTCGATTATTCAAATCGCTTAATTTTCATCCACATCTGAGCATCGCCTTATAAAACAACCGCTGTAGCAGGTTATCCACTATTTCTGTGGATAAGTCTGTGTGTTAAAGTTTGATGGATGGTCGCAGGCCAGTAAAATGGTTGTCAATAGAATCTGTTACAATTTGAATATTTTCTTAAAATACGTTATAAAACAATGGATTACAGTGATTTCCTGACCACCATTAACATTTGAGGTTAAAAATTGCACAGCTAACATTTGTCACTTTTTCTCGTATGCTGTGCTGTGTACAGCTTTGCCTTATTAGCACATCTATAACAAATGTAAAGAGGCTTATCAGCCAGTTTAAGCAAATAATTAAACGGGTTAATGGCTGATTCGCTTGACTTCTACTATAGCCCTTGTTTTCATTGCTTACACAGTGTTGGGATTGTCGACTAAAAGATTAAATGACTTAAAACAAGGCTTTTGGCAAGTTTTGGCTGCTAAGGCGACAAAACTGACTGTTTTATGATGGCTTTACGGTCACTATCCTCGCAATTCATTCCTTATCTAGAACAAATTGATGCAATTAAAGGCAATAACGATTAAACTGCGCGCACACGAAGAAAATCCTCCGATTGACTGTGAAAAAGGTGCCTGCAAATAGATGACATCAGTGAAAAAACCTGTCGACTTGCTTAATGATCCCATTCCCACCGCCCTTAAACGCATGACTTTGCCGATGCTGGTGGGGTTGATGACGTTAATTTCGTTTAACCTAGTCGATACCTTGTTTGTTAGTTTTCTTGGCACTGAGCCATTGGCCGCCATTAGTTTTACCTTTCCCGTGACATTTACGGTGATAAGCCTTGCCATTGGTTTGGGCATTGGCACGTCTGCGGTGATCGGCAAAGCGATGGGGTCGGGCAATCGTGAGGAGGCCAAACTAGACGGTACTGGCGCGTTGATGTTGTCATTTATGTTGGTGGCTTTGCTGTCGATGGTCGGTTATTTCTCTACCGATATTATTTTTACCCTGCTGGGGGCTGAGGCTGAGTTATTGCCGATGATTCATCAATATATGGATTTGTGGTTTATTGGTAGTGCGTTTTTGGTTTGTCCGATGGTGGGCAACAGTGTGATGCGCGCCTTTGGCGATACCAAAACACCCAGCATGGTGATGGGCTTTGGCGCTATCGTTAACGCTATTCTTGATCCGTTGTTGATTTTTGGTCTGGGGCCATTTCCTGAGATGGGATTGCAAGGGGCAGCACTGGCGACGTTATTGGCTTGGTCTGCGGGTTTTGTGTTGGTGGTGTATATTCTGGCGTTCAAGAAAAAAATTATTCATCCGCGACTGGGCACGTTGAATCAGTTTGTGCTGACTTCAAGAAAAATTCTCAAAATTGGCTTGCCAGCAGCCGGAGCTAACATGCTAACGCCGATTGCCGCCGCGATAATGACGGCCATGGTGGCCATTCATGGTAACGCTGCGGTGGGCGCTTTTGGGGTCGGTAGCCGACTCGAATCGATTGCTTCTTTGGTGGTATTGGCGATGTCGATGACCTTGCCGCCGTTTATCAGCCAAAACCTCGGTGCGGGTAAAATGGAACGGGTAATTGAAGCCTATCGCACTACTTTGAAGTTTATTATGGTGTGGCAATTGTTGGTGTATATGGCACTGATTGCTTTTGCCGGATTGATTGCCAGTGGTTTTTCTGATGACAGCGCGGTGACCGATGTGATCAAACTGTTTATCTGGATATTGCCCTTAGGTTATGGCCTGCAAGGGGTGATTATTTTGACCAACTCTTCTTTGAACGCCTTACACTTGCCGATGAGTGCGCTGGTGATGAGTGTGATCCGTCTGTTTGTATTTTATGTTCCCTTCGCTTATGTTGGTAGTCATTTTTGGGGTATCATCGGGTTATTTGTCGGTGCATTGTTGGGCAATGTTTGCACCTCAGCGGTGTCGTATTACTGGTTTAAAAAGCTGTTTGCCGAAATGGCGGGTAAGATGGCCGAAGACAAAAAACTGGAGGCGATTAAGTTATGAGTGAACGTCCATTTCAACTTGAAGCACCGTTTGAACCCTGCGGCGATCAGCCGACAGCGATTAAAAAATTAATTGAGGGTTTAACGGATGGTTTGGCGACGCAAACCCTGTTAGGTGCAACGGGTACGGGTAAAACTTTTACCATTGCCAATGTGATCAACGACGTCAATCGTCCAGCGTTGATTATGGCTCATAACAAAACCTTGGCGGCGCAGTTATATGGCGAAATGAAAGAGTTCTTTCCCAATAACGCGGTAGAATATTTTGTCTCGTATTACGACTATTATCAGCCTGAAGCGTATGTCGCATCCACCGATACTTTCATCGAAAAAGACGCCTCAATTAACGAACATATTGAACAAATGCGTTTATCGGCGACTAAAGCGCTGATGGAGCGCAAAGACGTTATTATTGTGGCTTCAGTGTCGGCGATTTATGGTTTGGGCGACCCCGAATCTTATATGAAAATGCTGTTGCATCTGCGTGTCGGTGACATTATGGATCAGCGGGTGATATTACGCCGCTTGTCTGAGTTGCAATACAAACGCAATGATATTGATTTTAAGCGCGGTGCCTTTCGGGTTCGTGGTGATGTGATTGATATTTTTCCGGCAGATTCTGAACGTGATGCAGTGCGAGTGGAGTTGTTTGATGAAGAAATCGAACGTATCAGTTGGTTTGATCCCTTAACTGGCGCGGTAGAAAAAAGGGTCACCCGGGCAACAATCTTCCCTAAGACCCATTATGTGACTCCTCGTGAAAAAATCCTTGCTGCCGCAGAATTGGTCAAAGTAGAGTTGCGCGAGCGAAAAAAATATCTTCTGAGTGAAAATAAATTGGTTGAAGAGCAGCGTATTTCTCAGCGCACCCAATTTGATTTAGAAATGATGGTAGAACTGGGTTATTGCTCGGGCATTGAAAACTACTCACGTTACTTGTCTGATCGCGCGCCGGGCGAGCCACCACCGACCTTACTGGATTATTTCCCCAAAGATGGCTTGCTGATCATCGATGAATCCCATGTTACCGTATCGCAGATTGGTGCGATGTATAAAGGCGATCGCTCGCGTAAAGAAAATCTAGTGGAATATGGTTTTAGATTGCCGTCGGCGCTGGATAATCGGCCACTGAAATTTGACGAATTCGAAGCCATTGCACCCCAGACCATTTATGTCTCGGCGACGCCGGGTAAATATGAAATGGAAAAATGCAACGACGAGGTGGCCGAACAAGTGATTCGTCCTACCGGGTTATTAGATCCCGAGATTGAGATAAGACCGGTGGGCACTCAGGTTGATGATTTATTATCGGAGATTACCTTACGAACAGCCCTTAAAGAGCGCGTGTTGGTCACTACATTGACCAAACGAATGTCAGAAGATTTATCCGACTACCTCAGTGACCATGGGGTGAAAGTGCGTTATTTGCATTCAGACATTGATACCGTAGAACGAATTGAGATTATCCGCGATTTGCGTTTGGGCAAATTTGACGTACTGGTCGGCATTAATTTGCTGCGAGAGGGTTTGGATATACCAGAGGTTTCCCTGGTGGCCATTCTTGATGCCGATAAAGAAGGTTTCTTGCGCTCAGAGCGTTCACTGATTCAGACTATGGGGCGTGCGGCGCGTAACCTCAATGGCCGAGCGATTTTGTATGCCGATCGCATCACCGGTTCGATGAAAAGGGCGATGGATGAGACCGACCGACGTCGGGAGATTCAGCACGCCCATAATATCAAAAATGGCATTGTGCCTAAGGGCCTGAACAAACGTATCACCGACATTATGGATGTTGATGGCGAAGAGGTCGGGGTTAAAGAGCAATTGACCCAAAGACTGGCGTTGTATAAAGTCAAATCACCCAAAGAATTGGCAGCGAAAATTAAAGAGTTGGATACGAAAATGCTCGAACATGCCCGTAACTTGGAGTTTGAACAAGCTGCCAATTGTCGTGATGAAGTACAACAATTGCAATCCCAGTTAGATAGAATATAACATGCCTGATATTAGCCCAATCATTAACGCCATCACCACTGGTCAATACCATAACAGCGACATTCAGCGCTTATTCCACGGTCGGGGCCATACCTTCGACGGACTCGATTTTATCACCGTTGACTGGTACCCGCCTGCGTTGTTTGTGTGTTTATTTCGCCCGGTAGAACCAAGCTGGCTCGATGAGTTGACCGAGCAGCTGTGGCAACTAAGCCAGAAAATATGCCCGGATTTGGCCACCGCACTGGTGGTGCAAAATCGTCAGGGGGCGAAGACTGAATCGCAGGTGGTCAGGGGTGAACTTGAGCAACCGCATGTGGTGAGCGAGCAGGGCATGAAGTTTAATGTGCAACTGCTGCAAAGCCAGAACACCGGTATTTTTGCCGATATGGTCAATGGCCGTCGTTGGGTAAAGGCCAACAGCGACAATAAAAACGTGCTTAACTTATTTGCTTATACCTGTGCTTTTTCGCTGGCGGCGTTACAAGGTGGGGCGAGGGCGGTGGTCAACATTGATATGAACAAATCGGTGATGGCCACTGGGCGCAAAAACCACCAGCTCAACGATGATATTGATATCAGTAAGGCGAAGTTTTTCACCCATAATATCTTTAACTCTTGGGGAAAAATCAAACGTTACGGTGAATACGACCTGATTATTATCGACCCGCCAAGTTTTCAAAAAGGCAGTTTTGCGCTGACCAAAGACTACCAAAAGCTGATTAAACGTCTGCCTGATTTGGCCGCTGATAATGCCGATGTGCTGTTGTGTTTAAACGCACCAGATGTGCCCAGCCAGTTTATTTTTGATTTGGTGAGTGAATTTTGCCCGGCACTTGAGTTTATTGAGCGGATTGAAAACCATCAGGATTTTCCTGAGGTGAATATTGAGAAGAGTTTAAAGGTGTTGAGGTTTAGATTTTAAGGCTGGTTTTTAAGGCTTGGATTTTGAAAGGCCAGAAACAACAAAACCCGGTTGGAAGCCGGGTTTTGTTGTTTTTGCCGCAAGCGGCGATAGAGCGAGACACACTTTATTAAACGCCTTAACTGTAAACCTTATGTATACCCGGGTCAAGCGAATATCCTTACAAATCACTCAAAATAACGATTGTTTTTTACAGGTGTATATTGTTACAATGATTTTCTGTTGTAAAAGTGTAACTTGGTACCCGATGGGCTACAAAGAGCCTTTTGTTTTCTTGCAAAAGGCTTTTAAACCCTCGGCTTGTGGTGTGGAAACTGCGAGGCACTCAACCTGTGGGGGAGAGACACACTTTATTAAACAGAGAGTAATATCAGGTAACCGAGGTATTCAAAGTGTTTTCTTGATTGTCTCAATCCCGATTATACGGGAAAAACGTAATGATAGAATCCATCGTATTAATTGCGCTGTATTACAGATCATTGTTTTGGTTAAGCAACTACTCAAAAAACCTCCAGAAAAGGATGTTGATGAGGAGTAGCCAAGTCAAAACTTGACGGACTAAAAGCGGGTGAGTTCCAACTTGCCCGCTTTTGATAAGCCTTAATTCTTTGCTCCTTAATCCCCACTAAAACTGCTATCATTACGGCAAATAACATCAACAAAATCGTGGCCTTATGTTTGTTATCCATCAATCCAATCATATTGAGATTTTAGCCCGTCAACTCAGTGGTGAGCTGGTCAGTTCCCCCAATAAAAATCCGTTTGCCCAAGAACAAGTGCTGGTGCAAAGTCCTGGTATGTCGCAGTGGCTGAAAATTTATCTCGCCCAACAACTCGGGGTGATGGGTAATATTCAGTTTCCGCTGCCGTCGAGTTTTATCTGGTCGCTGTACAAAATGCTGGTCGATGATTTGCCCGAGCAATCGGCCTTTAAT
>JBLGCB010000409.1:0-6161 GCA_047617105.1 Phenylobacterium sp.
GTGGGCACAACAAAACGTGACCACCCTACGGCATTTCATAGTATGTTTTGGGTTTTATTAAATTTTCAATATCAAACAAATACCTTAACTGTGTTAGGCAAAAATTCTGTCCCTTTCCCCACCTGCGTAATTCATTGATAATGGCTCGACTGCCTGTTGTTTTTGTCTGTCTGTTGTTTGCATATTAAGGAGTTCGCCGTGTTACGTGTTGAAAAAACGGTCTTTATCAGTTACCGCCGCACCAACCAATTTATGGCGATGAATATTTATAAGAGTCTGACCGAACGGGGTTATGATGTCTTTTTGGATTATAACAGTATCCATAGCGGTGATTTTGAACAAAACATTTTCGCCAATATCAAATCTCGCGCCCATTTCATTTTGATTTTAACCAACTCTGCATTAGAGCGTATTCATGAACCTGATGATTTATTTCGTCGCGAAATCGAACTGGCGATCACCAGTAAACGTAATATCATTCCGTTGACGTTTGAAGATTTTGATTGGGCGTTAGCCAGTCAAAAAAGCCTTAATGGCCAACTGGTGATACTAGAGAAATACAACGCCTTGCGGGTGCCGATAGACTACTTTGATGCCGCGCTGGAAAAGTTGTGCACCGAGCGCCTGAACATTCCGCTAGATGCGGTGTTGCATCCCACCACGCCCACCGGGCAACAGGTGGCGGTGGAGCAAAAGCGAGAAGCGGCCCAAGTGTTTGAAGTGCTTTCAGATGGGTGTTTATCGGCCGAGGAACACTTTGAGCAAGCGTTTGATTTGGCGAAAAAAGGCGATACCGACAGTGCGATTGCCAAACTGACATTGGCCATTCGCGCCAAGCCAGATTATCCTGCGGCTTTTTTCAATCGCGGTAATGCGCGTTGTGATAAGGGCGATCTTAAGGGCGCGTTGGCCGATTATAGTGAAGCGATTCGGCTTAACCCTGAATATTCTTCAGCGTTTAATAACCGGGGCACGGTATGTTACGAGTTGGACGACCTTGATGGGGCGATAGCCGATTATACCATCGTTATCAGGCTCAGGCCGGGTTATGCCTCAGCCCTGAATAACCGAGGTAATGCTCGCCGTCATCAGGGTGATTTAAACGGCGCGGTGGCGGATTATTCTGAGGCGATTAAATTGCGCCCAGATTATGCCACGGCGTATTATAACCGCGGTAACGTGCGACGGGTGCAAGGACATCTCGAAGGGGCGGTGGCAGATTACAGCCAGTCGATTCGTCTTGAACCTGCGGATGCGACGGCATTTAACAACCGGGGCAACGCCCGGGGTGAACAGGGTAATCTTGATGGTGCGATAGCAGATTACACTGCGGCCATTCGACTTAAACCCTGTTATGCCGGGGCTTTTTATAACCGTGGTGCGGCACGCTTTGAAAAAGGCGATTTTTCGGGGGCGGTGGCAGATTACGGTGAAGCCTTATGTTTGAAACCCGATCACTTTTTGGCATTTTACAACCGCGGACTGGCCCGCAAAGCCAGCGGTGATTTGGACGGTGCGCTGGAAGATTATGGTGAAGCCATTCGACTTAAGCCAGATTATGCGGCGGCGTTTTATAACCGCGGTATTGCCCATAAAGCCAGCGGTGACCTGGCCCATGCGGCGAGCGATTTGCAGAAGTATCTTGATTTAGGCGGTGGCATTGCCGATGGTGACCACGAAGAGGTTGAGCAGATTATTCGTCATTTGGATTGTGGCTAGTGAAGGTGCCAGTTGAAGGTATTAGATTAGTTGTTTTTTACGGCTGGTGTAAACTGGCTACTCATTAATAAAAGCAGCGGCGACAGAACATGGTTTTTTCATTGGCAGATTTAGACCTACCGATCATTCAAGCTCCGATGGCAGGTGTTCAGGACAGTGCTTTGGCCATCGCGGTGTCAAGCGCCGGGGGTTTGGGGTCTTTGCCTTGCGGAATGCTTAGTTTAGCTGCCCTTAAAGGCCAATTAGAGGCCATCAAAACGTCTTCCACCAATCCAGTAAACCTCAACTTCTTTTGCCATCAACCGCCCACAGTCAATGATGATATTGAAGCCCAATGGCGTCAATTGCTGCAACCTTATTTTGCCGAGTATGGTATTGATGGTCAAAGCATTAAAGCCGGGCAAGGGCGTGAGCCTTTTAATCATGCGGTGGCGGATATCGTCGAACCTTATCGGCCGGCGGTGGTGAGTTTTCATTATGGTTTGCCTGATGCTGATTTGCTCGCCAGAGTGAAAAGCTGGGGTGCCACGGTACTTTCATCCGCCACCACAGTGGCTGAGGCATTATGGTTAGAAGCCAATGGTGCTGATGTGATTATCGCCCAAGGGTTAGAAGCGGGCGGTCATCGAGGTATGTTTTTGAGCAACGATTTAACCACTCAGGTGGGCACTTTTGCGTTATTGCCACAGATTGTACAACGGGTTAAAACCCCGGTGATTGCCGCTGGAGGTATTGCTGATGCTAAAGGCGTGCAGGCGGTATTGGCGTTAGGGGCGAGCGCGGTGATGGTGGGCACTGCTTTTATGTTGTGTCCTGAGGCCAATACCAGCAAACTTCATCGTGCAGCGTTGGCCAGTAGTAGTCGTGATCATACTGCTATCACCAACTTGTTTTCTGGTCGTCCTGCGCGGGGCATTGTTAACCGGGTGATGCAAGAGATTGGTCCGCTAAATCCCCTCGCACCGCCATTTCCGCTGGCATCGGTGGCCATCACCGCTATACGCCAACAGGCCGAAGCCGCAGGCTCTGCGGGGTTCTCGCCATTGTGGTGTGGTCAAAATACTAGCGGTTGTAAAACGATAGGGGCGGGGGATTTGACGAGGGAATTATTCACCGTAGGATGGGTAGAGCCTAAAGCGAAACCCATCATGATTTGGCAATAAATGGCGATTTTACAGCTAGTTGGGGCACCAATGATGGGTTTCGCCTTCGGCTCTACACCATCCTACGCACAAGCCGTGCCAGCCAATACGCTTAACTTGTGCATATCAATAATTTCTATTTCACGCTTTTCGACCGTAATCAGCCCTTCTTGCTGAAATTGGCCCACCAAACGGCTGATGGTTTCTACCGCCAGCCCAAGGTAATTGCTGATGTCTGCGCGGGGCATTGGCAGGCGGAAGCGGCTTGATGATAAACCACGCCGACCAAAGCGAAACGACAAGTTAACCAAAAATGAACCGAAACGTTGTTCGGCACTTTTTTTGTTTAGTTGCAGCATTAAATCCTGATCTTTGACGATTTCTTCACTCATGGTGCGGAAAATTTGTCGTTGTAATCCGGGGATTTCACAAGCTAATGTTTCAAGGCGAGCAAAGGGAATTTCACACACCGAGGCGGTTTCTAATGCCTTAGCAAAACCGGGATAAGTGCCAGAACTGATGGCATCGAAGCCAATGATTTCACCGGGCAAATAAAAGCCAGTAATTTGTTCTAGCCCATCCATCGAAATGGTATACGCTTTGATGCTGCCAGCGCGTATCGCGAAAACCCCAGTAAATAAATCACCCGCTTGAATCAAATGCTGACCCTTAGGCAAGGGTCGACCTCGATGGATAATCGAATCAAGATGGGCGATTTCAGATTCTGCCAGCATGACCGGCAGACACAGTTGTTTAATGCGACAATCTTGGCAACGAATTTTGTTTCTTTGAGCGACTGGTTTCATGCGTTTTGCCGGGAGTGAATTTGCGTCCATCATAACCCCTTTGTGGTTTGTATATCAATCATTTGTGGTTACTGTTTTTTTGTGTTTATATCGCTTGCGAGTAGTTGCCTGTCGCCAGTCCACCAAGGTATGCATCGAAAATCATGCAAACATTACGAATTAACAATCGGCCTATTGGGGTGACGGTGATTTGATTGTTTTTGATGGTCACCAAGCCGTCGTGTTCAAGGGCACGAATATCTTCAAGTTCATCGGCAAAATAGTCAGTAAAACAGAGATTAAAGCGCTGTTCTACCTGATCAAAGCTGAGCGTAAAGTGACAAATCAATTGCATGATCACTGCTTGGCGCACCATATCATCATCTTCGCTGAAGCAACCCCGCCAGATGGCCAAATCGCCGTTATCTAGCGACTCATAATAGTCGTATAAATCACGGTGGTTTTGCGCGTAACAGCCATTAATCTGACTGATGGCCGACACGCCAAGACCTATCAGCTCGTTTTCTTGATGGGCGGTATAACCTTGAAAATTGCGGTGTAAGCGGCCTTCTCTTTGCGCTTTGGCCAATTCATCATCGGGCAGGGCAAAGTGATCCATACCAATGTAGTGGTAACCCGCCGCGGTTAACTGCTCGATACTGCGCTGAAAAATTTGCAATTTTTGTTTGGCGGTGGGTAAATCTTCATTGTTAATTCGTCGCTGAGGTTTGAAGCGATGGGGCAAATGAGCATAATTAAACAGGCTTAAGCGATCGGGTCGAATGTCGATAACCTGCTCTACGGTTCGCGCAAAGGTGTCAGGGGTCTGGTGGGGCAGGCCATAGATCAAGTCGATATTGACCGAATGGTAACCGAGTTCTCGTGATTGTTCGATCACCGAACGGCTCATGGCTTCACTTTGAACGCGGTTGACCGCCTCTTGCACCTTGGGGTTAAAATCTTGAATGCCAATGCTGACTCGGTTAAAACCGAGTTCGCGCAATACCGATAGCGTATTAGCACCGACAGTCCGTGGATCGATTTCAATGGAGAATTCGTGGTTCTGGTCCTGACTTTTGCGTTGGATATTAAACGCGGATTCTAACATTTTCACCACATGGACAATTTGTTCATCGGATAAAAAGGTCGGGGTGCCGCCGCCCCAGTGCATCAGCGATACCGGGCGATTGCCAACCAGTTTGCCCATGTGCTCAACTTCAACCGCAAGGTAACCGAGGTATTCTACCGCACGTTGTTTGTTTTTGGTGATCACCTTATTGCAGGCGCAGTAATGACAAATCGAATGGCAAAATGGAATGTGCAGGTACAGTGACACAGGTTGGTTTGGCGCTAAATCTGTGATGGCCTTGGCCAAATCGATGCTGGTAAACGTTTCATCGAATTGCAGCGCGGTCGGGTACGAGGTATAACGCGGACCGGTGATGTTATACTTTTCGATAAGCTGTTGATCCCACATGATGGTTTAACCTTACTGTCGTCTGGAGAATGGTTGTTAATACTTTAATGTGATTAAGGATAAGCTTTATCCGCTAGACAAATTTGATGTAGATCAAGTTTTCGGGTGTCTGTTGGGTTTGCGGGCATTCTGGGGTAGAATCAGCGGCACTTTAATATCAGTTACACCAATACCTTCATTAATACTCTAACCAATACTACAGGACAGGAACTAAACCATGTCAAAAATAATCATCTTAGTGATCATCGTTGCCATCGTGGCAATGTTGATAATACGTTCATCTGGCAATTCAAAAACCGCCGCGGTCAATATTCAAGAAGGCGAAGCCTTTTTGGCCAAAAACGCCCAAGTCGAAGGGGTTGAATCATTACCTTCTGGGCTGCAATACCAAGTGCTGACCAAAGGCACAGGCGCAGAACACCCTAAAGCCAGCGATAAAGTGAAGGTTCACTACCATGGCACACAGCTTGATGGCTCGGTATTCGACAGCTCAGTAGAGCGTGGATCGCCGACGTCATTTGGTCTTAACCAGGTGATACCTGGCTGGACCGAAGGCGTTCAGTTAATGGTGGTTGGCGAGAAAACTCGCTTTTTTATCCCTGCTAACTTGGCGTATGGCAATCGTGCAACGGGCAAAATTGGCGCGGGTTCGACGCTGATTTTTGATGTTGAATTACTCGCCATTAACCCATAAGCAGGTATCCTATGACACAGCAATCATCACTCCAATTACAGCAGCAATTACAAAAAGAGGGTGACTTTTTAGCGTTAACTCGTGAGCATGAATGGCACCTCGACCCTTTTTCTTTTAGCATTGAAAATGATGGGCAAACCATTAAGGCTGAGGTTTGGGATACCGGGGTGATTTATTTCGAACCCCAACAATACCAGACAGACAAAGATATTGTGCTCTCCAGCGCGGTGCATGGTAATGAAACGGCACCGATTGAAATTTGCGATAGCTTGATTAAACAAATTATCACTGGGCAACTGGTGTTAAAACAACGGGTATTGTTTATTTTTGGCAATCCGGCATCC
>JBLGCB010000410.1:0-6122 GCA_047617105.1 Phenylobacterium sp.
TCCAAGTAAAATGAATTCGCCGAGACTCGCTTAGGCTCGTCTCGGCGTATTCATAAGGTTTTGGAATTAATGATAAACCCAAAAAAGCGATTCACCCATCAAAGGCAAATCTAAAACGAAGTGGTTCTTCGGTCAGCGATAATTCATATCGAAGTGAATAAACCTTATTTCTCCCAGACTCTTGTACAGCCGAGCGCTTCATAAGATAATAGCGGCCAATGAATGACCCCATCCCAGATATATGTTGCCCAGTGCAATATTCGCAGCGGGGACGCTGCTCCTACTAAAAAAGATTTGCAGCAGGTTATGGCCCAAGAAGATAAGTTTAAAGACAATAAGTTCGGCAATAAATTCGACAACAACTTCAAGAAAGGCAAGTTTGCTGATCGAGACCAGATGGTTGATTCGCTTAAAGTCCCCCCGCATTCGATGGAATCTGAGCAATCTGTGCTCGGTGGCCTGATGCTGGATAACGAAGCATGGGATCGGGTGGCCGAACGTGTTGTCGGTCAGGATTTTTATTCTGGTAAACATCGTAAAATCTTCGATGTGATGGGCGTTCTGGCAGAACGCGGTAATCCGATTGATTTGATCACCGTGACCGAAGAGTTGGAGCAGTTAAAACATCTCGAAGACGTGGGCGGATTTGCTTATTTGGGCGAAATTGCCAAAAATACCCCCAGTGCGGCCAATATCAATGCATATGCCGATATCGTGCGTGAGCGGGCGGTGGTGCGAGAAATGATTGGTGTGGCCAATGAAATCGCCGAGGCGGGTTATGATCCGCAAGGGCGCAAAAGCCATGAGCTGCTGGATTTCGCCGAAAGCAAGGTGTTTAAAATCGCCGAAGCACGTAGCGATGCCAATGAAGGGCCTAAGTCTTTACATACCATCCTTGAAAAAACCGTGGATAAAATCGAAGAACTGTATAAAAGCCCTAACAATGGTATTACTGGGGTGTCGAGTGGTTTTCAAGACTTAGATAAAATGACCAGTGGTTTTCAGGATTCTGATCTGATCATCGTTGCTGCACGTCCTTCAATGGGTAAAACCACTTTTGCGATGAACTTATGTGAAAATGCGGCCTTGACGGGTGATAAACCAGTGCTGATTTTTTCACTGGAGATGCCGTCTGAATCGATTATGATGAGAATGCTGGCATCGCTGAGCCGAGTTAACCAGACTCGAGTGCGAACCGGGGAATTGGATGATGAAGATTGGGCCAGAATTTCTTCGACCATGGGTATGATGATTGAAAAAGGCAAAATGTTCATTGATGATGGTTCTGGTTTGACCCCAACCGAAGTGCGTTCAAGAGCACGGCGTATCGCCCGTGATCACGGTGGCATCAGTATGATCATGATAGATTACCTTCAGTTGATGCAGGTGCCAGGTCTATCTGAAAATCGAACCCAAGAAATCTCCGAAATATCGCGCTCGTTAAAAGCGCTGGCCAAAGAACTGGAATGTCCGGTTGTCGCACTGTCACAGCTTAACCGTAGTTTGGAGCAACGGGCTGATAAACGCCCAATCAACTCAGATTTACGTGAATCTGGTGCGATAGAGCAGGATGCCGACTTGATTATGTTTATCTATCGCGATGAAGTGTATAACGACGATTCGCCAGACAAAGGTACTGCAGAGATTATCATTGGTAAGCAACGTAATGGCCCTATCGGTCGCTGCCGCCTGACCTTCCAGGGTGAATTCTCCCGCTTTGATAACTATGCCGGCCCGGCATATGATGATGAATATTAGGCAGAGGATTGTTCTATGAAATCTGCAACCGCTGATATTAACCTTAGTGCACTGGTGGCCAATTTCCATCGAGTGCGTGAAATCGCCCCCGACAGTAAAATACTGGCAGTATTAAAAGCCAATGCCTATGGCCATGGTTTGGTCAACATTGCCGAACAACTCAAAGAAGCTGATGCCTTTGGCGTTGCCCGAATCGAAGAAGCACTGGCGCTAAGAACCGGCGGGGTGGTTAAACCCATCGTGCTGCTCGAAGGTTTTTTTGACAAAGCCGACTTGCCTGTTTTGGTGGCCAACAATATTCAAACTATTGTGCATATGGTTGAACAAATCGATGATGTGCTTAATGCACAACCCGAAGCGCCGCTGGTGGTGTGGTTAAAGGTTGATACCGGAATGCATCGGCTAGGCATAGTGCCTGAATCTTTTGCGCGGCAATACCAGCGTTTGTGTCAGTCACCAAACGTGGTGCAACCACCACGGCTGATGACCCATTTTGCCTGTGCTGACGAAATAGAAAACCGCAAAACCGCTGAACAAATCAGCTTTTTTCAACAATTGATTGATGGTCTGCCCGACTGTGTGAATGGGGATGTGAAAGGAGGTTTGAGCGCCCAGCAATCTCCTGAAACCACCATGGCCAATTCGGCTGGTATCGTTGCTTGGCCAGATTCGCGCAGTGACTGGATTCGACCAGGGTTAATGTTGTACGGCGTATCACCGATGTTAGAGGGCACCGCACAAACCTTGGGGTTGACCCCAGTGATGACACTTAAGTCGAGCCTGATGGCCATCAGGCGTGTCAGGCGAGGTGAATCGGTCGGTTATAGTGCGGCATGGGAGGCACCCGAAGATACCGTTATCGGCGTGATTGCCATTGGTTATGGCGATGGTTACCCTCGTCATGCCCCAACAGGCACGCCTGTATTGCTCAATGGACGGATTGTGCCGCTGGTTGGACGGGTGTCGATGGATATGATCACTGTGGATTTAGGCACTGATTCAGTAAGAGATTCATTAGGTGATGAGGTGATCTTGTGGGGAGATGGTTTGCCAGTTGAACAAATCGCCGAGCTTTGCGGCACCATTGCCTATGAGTTATTGTGCAATATTACCCAACGGGTCAAATATTGTTATTCAACGGGTTAACTGTTCAGCGCACTCTAAGGCATGAAAACCTAATAAAACCCGAAACTTGCTATGGGATGGCGTAGGGTGGGCATGTTTTTTTGCCCACGCGTGACGCACCAGCCAAAGACAACCCCCCGAACAAAGCAATCATTTGGATAACAGCGCACATTCGGATCTTATTTAATTCAATGGTTGACTGAAACCACATCTGTTATTTGTCGAAACAAACTTCGATGTGGGCTTTACCCGCTTCGCAGCTAAAAGGGATGAGAATTTTTGGACCGTCGCCTTTATGATTGATGGTGTGACCTTTACCTGAAACTACGATAGGTGTGGCCATTTCAAAATCATAACCCTTTTCGCCGAGCATGTTTTTTGCCCCACCGGTGACCATGTTAGTGATTTCACCGACCATATCAGTGACTTCTTCATCAATGGCGGCAGGTCTTTCGCCCAACATTTTAAACATAATCTCTAGTGCCAGCGATTCCTCGAAAGTAATCGATAATGATCCTTTGGTTTGTGGGCCAATCATCCCTATCATACCCGAGACATCACCTTTGGCGACTTCGTCTTTTTTCAAACGGGGTTTTTCCGCGGTTAAATGCGTTTGTGCCATGGTGGACAAGACATTTACCAAAGAGGCAAGAAAAGGATTAATAAACTCTACATTCATAGATCTCAACCTGAAATTATCATTTGTGCTTATCCTGCCAGACGATAAGCAAGGTAAGTATTTGTATTTAACTATATATTATAAAATATGCTGGCGTCAAAGGGTGCTTTCAAATTTGTCGCAAGCACCCGGTTTTATCGCAAAATTTATACTATCCGCATTTTTGTCTTTAGAATCAATTATTCAGTCTGACAGTTGGCGCACAAACCCCGTGCTTCGATGGTTTGTTTTGAAATATTAAAGCCAAATTCCAGCGCTTTGTTGTTCAACTCATTAGAAATCACATTCGATTGTAATTCTTGAACATGACCACAAGAATCACAAATCAACAGTTGTGCCGGATGGATATGCTCAAAATGATGGCATAATAAATAGGCATTGGTTGACTCTATTTTGTGGGTGAATCCTTGTTCAGCTAAAAACTCCAACGCGCGATAAATCGTCGCTGGTTTGGCATTCGGTTCTGTCACTTTTAGCTGTTCGAGCAAATCATAAGCGCCAACGCCACCTTCTGACATGGCCAACAATCGAAACACTTTTTCCCTTACTGGGGTGAATCGGGTGCCATGTTGTTCGCACTGTAAGGCGGCTTTTTGGACTAAATGTTCTAGCGACATAAAATAGTCCGCTTCTGTAACTTCAATTAAGTTGATCTTAGCATATTGAACGCTGAAAACTAGTCGCTTTATGATACAAAAGTGCATTGATACCAGACTATTACCCTTATAAGTTGTGAGGTCGAACAAAAAACCTGCGCTTAATTTTAATCGAAACGCGTTGAGCATTAACAATGGTTAATTCGGCCGTTATTAACGCAACAGGTTGTTAACATTATAAGCGATGAAAGGCTGGATATTGTTACCTCAAATGAGGCTTTATGGTCGGGGTCAGTTAGTGTTATCATAGCGCCGCTGAATTTTGGGTTGTAACCCTTAATTTGGAAAATGCCGAAGTTTGTGAAAACAGTATTGAAATAGCCCATAGAGTTGAAAGAACAGCACCATGAATGAAGTCGTTAAACAAGTCAGCAGTTCAGTAAATCCAACCACAATCCCTTCACACCGTTTTAGCATTGCACCGATGCTCGACTGGACTGATCGTCATTGTCGTTACTTTCATCGTCAACTGACCAAACAGGCGATGCTGTATACCGAAATGGTTACCACAGGGGCGATTATTCACGGTAAAGGGGATTACCTAGCCTATAACGAAGAAGAACATCCGTTGGCGTTGCAACTGGGTGGTTCAGATCCACAAGCGATGGCCCACTGTGCCAAACTGGCGCAGCAGCGGGGTTATGATGAAATCAATATCAACGTTGGTTGTCCTTCTGATCGTGTGCAAAATGGGATGTTTGGTGCGTGTCTGATGGCACGACCAGATTTAGTGGCCCAGTGCGTGAGTGAAATGCGCTCGGTGGTGGATATTCCGGTGACGGTGAAGTGTCGTATTGGTATTGATGATTCTGATGAATATCAGTTTTTGGCCGATTTTATTGAAACGGTGCAAGCGGCTGGTTGTTCTGCTTTTACTGTTCATGCCCGAAAAGCCTGGTTAAAAGGCTTGAGCCCCAAACAAAACCGCGAAGTACCACCGTTAAATTATGAACGGGTTTATCAGCTTAAGCAAAAGCACCCAGAGCTGGAAATTACCCTCAATGGCGGTATTAACACTTTAAGTTGCACTGAAAAACATTTGGCCCATGTTGATGGGGTGATGATTGGCCGTGAAGCCTATCAAAACCCTTATTTGCTGGCCACAGTTGACCAGCAAATCTACGGTAGTACCGCAGCTGTGCCCTCTAGGCACGACATTGTTGAAGGTATGTTGCCTTATATCGACAGCCAATTGTCACAAGGGGCAAGTGTGTGGCAGGTTGCTCGGCATATGTTGGGGTTATTCCAATCCATGCCCGGTGCGCGTGCTTTTCGTCGTCACCTGAGTGAGAACCACAGTAAAAACCCGACCAATCCACAAATCTTGCTCGATGCCGCTGCGTTGGTGCCTCGTGGGTAGGGTGCGCCAGCTTGTGAACTAAGTCCAAATCAACGATGGAATAACGTAGGGTGGTCACGCTGTTTGTGCCCACGCGTGACCTTGCAGCCATAAACAGGCCTTTTTTCGGGCATATTCCATGATGTAGATGGTTCTTTAAAGACAATGTGCTGATATCAGGATATGCATTTGCTGATATCAGTACTCTGATTTTTGTATAGGCGTTGTTTCTTCGCACCGATCTGCCCATTCCCACCTAGATCTCGTCTGATCTGCATCAATTTGGTTTGATTGACCAACCTAAGTTTTAGCTGTTGTGTTCCCGCAAATCTTCTTATGGTGTTTATAAAATTAATATTCAATAAAATCAATAAGATGAAAATTATTTTTCTGATTGGCACAACCTTTGTAATAGATACTTCGTCTATATTTATAATGCTTATTTAAAGCAATTTTACCAAACAGCATACAAAGTGAACGAGGATTACGTTATGTCAAATTTATTCAATGTGAAAGCAATTGCAGCCAAATCAGCTTTAGTCTTGGCACTGGCGGCCATGAGTGT